>JBCBZW010000012.1 GCA_039815145.1 Pseudomonadota bacterium | reverse complement strand
CCACCCACTTCGCCCGTGTAGCGATTGCCCTTCCGGTCGAAGTACTCGAAGGTGGAGTAGGTGCGCAGGTGTTCGCCGGAGCGATCGCGGCGGACGTCGGTGATCTTGCCGGTGGTGGTGACACCTTCGGGCACAAGCTCAGTGAGGCCCGTGATCTTCGCCCGGAACCCTCGGTAGAACTGACGCACGATCCAGAACAGCACCAGAAACGGCAGCGCGATCATCGCGAGGATCCCGAACGTGCCTAGAATGAAAGTTAACCATTCCATCGGTGAGTACCTAGGGGTGTTGAGGGGTGAAGCGTGATCGTCTCGGCCATCGCCTGCAAGCGGGCCTAGAGGCGAACGAGCTCGACGCGGCGGTTGCGTTGCCGCCCTTCGGGGCTGGTGTTCTCGGCCACGGGCTTGCTCTGTCCCATGCCCTCTGACTCCAGGCGATCGGCGGCGATGCCGTAGGCCTGCATCAGGTGTTCACGCACGGCGTTGGCGCGGGCGTCGCTGAGGGCGTGGTTGGTGGCTTCGCTGCCCGTGTTGTCCGTGTGCCCTTCGATGCGCAGGCGCAGGTCGCCGTAGCGATCGAGGGTGCGGGCGATCTCCTTCAGCGTCGGCGTGGACTCGGGGCGAAGCGTCGCGCTGCCGGTGGCGAAGAGGATGCCCTGGGTGGCGAAACGGCCATCGGCGATCAGGCGATCGTAGAGGATCTCGCGGCCGCCCGAGGCGACGCGGACGTTGTCCATGTACACGGGCTTGTCCTGGCTGACTTCGCCGCCGATGTGCAGGTGTAGCTGGTCGCCGCGTTGCAGGTCTGCGTTGGGCACGTTCACCACCCGGGTGTCGCCCAAGTACATCTTCACGTACTTGCCGTCGGCCATGATGCGCACCGGCGTGAGCTGCTCCATGGTGCGGGTCTGGCGGCTTCGGTTGGAGCCGCCATCGCCGCCGGTGATACCGGTCTGGAAGAAGTCCGACACGGTGAAAAAGGCGCCGTCGTAGTTGCGTGCGCCGCCCTGGAAGCAGCTGAAGGGTTCGGGGCGTTTGCCGAGCGGTCCGGTCGCAAGGCAGAGCGTGTGCCAGTAGTGCGGGGCGTAGAGGTCGAACTCGATGGTGAAGCGCGTGGGCAGGCTTTCCGGGAGATCGATCGTGAACGCCGAGTCGCCGGTGAAGCGCAGCAGCTGGCTGCCCTGCCACTCCACGGTCTCCATGTTGCCGTTCAGAAAGCCGATGCGGCGGGGCACATCGCCCACGTAGTCGCGCTCGAAGTCCTCCACGAAGAGCGGACGGTCGCCGGGCACGAAATCGTAGTTGACCCACACGCCCTCGCCCGGGCGCAGTGCTTGGGCGCCGTCGTTCGTGCTCGCTTGGGCGACGGCACTCGCCTGGGCGTCCGGCGGCAGCGCGTTGCCTGCGCCATCGGTCACCGTCACCGCTTTGCCGTCGTTCTGGGCTTGGCGGATGCAAGCGGTATCCGTGATCGCGCACACCACTGAGTCGATGGCGTTGGTGGCCGCCTGGTCGGCGCGATTTTGTGCCTCGCGCTCGGCACCGCGCTCGGCACCGCGCTCGGCGGCATCCTTGATCCGCTTCAAGAACTGCGCGTCGGCACTTATCGGTTGCATTAGCAAGACGGTGAGCAGAGGCATCCAGATCGATGCGGCAATGGGCTTTCTCATCGGCGTTCCTTCTCTCGTGAGCATCAGGGGCGAGTGAGCATCCGTTCGATGAGGGACTCTCCGGTCGTGAGAAGGGGCGCTTGTGTCACCGCGCTCGCCTGTGGGCGATGCGCGTTAAGACAACAAGGCACTGTCCTCGAGGAGGTCCTCTGAGATACTTTTCGCTTGTTGTTACACCGCTCGCCCGACGTGCCTCGAGGCGTTAATCAGGCGACGGTTACCTGAAGACACGTAGAAACGGCCCGAGAGGGCTCACGGATTCCATCGAGCTCCTCGCCATGGCCCAAGAACCCTCACCGACTCAATTGCTTGCGGCCTATCAGGCGGGTGAGCGGGAGGCGTTGCCCCAGCTCTTCGAGCAGGTGTACGACGCCCTCTACGGCATGGCGCGACGCCAACGCGCCCAGTGGCACGGCGATCACACGGTGAGCGCGACGGCCCTGGTGAATGAGGCCTACCTCAAGCTCATCGACCAGACCCGCGCCACCTACCGAGACCGCGCTCACTTCCTGGCCGTCGCGGCCCAGGCGATGCGCCACATCCTCATCGACTACGCGCGCCGCCGGCAGGCCGTACGCCGCGGCGGCGACCTCGAGCGCACGGAGCTGGACGAGGTGTTCGACCTCAGCGAGCAGCGCGTGGACGAGCTGCTCGATCTGCAGGAAGCCCTCGAGCAGCTCACGCAGCTGCAACCGCGCCAGGCCAAGGTGGTGGAGTGCCGTCTGTTCGGCGGCATGCAGGTGGAGGAGACCGCGCAGGCGCTCGGGCTCTCCAAGGCCACGGTCAAGCGCGACTGGGCGGCGGCCCAAGCGCTGCTCTATCGCCATCTTCAAGGCGTCGAGTGAGCCCCCTAGGTATCCGCTTGCGTGTTCCTAGTAACAAGGTGCGATAGGTAGCTGGGGAGACGACGCTTGATGACGCCCGATCGCTGGGAGCAGGTCAGCTCCCTGTTCGCCGACGCCCTGGAACGCCCCGTGGAAGCGCGTGCCCGCTTTCTCGAGGACGCATGCGGTGAGGATGCGCAGTTGCGCGCCGAGGTGGAGGCGCTCCTCGCCCGCCACGGGGATGCACAAGCCTATTTCGAGGGCTTCGCGGACGACCTGACACCGGCTGCCCCAGACGAGCAGACCCCCCTTCGCACCCTCGTGGGCACGGACATCGGCCCCTACCGTCTGGTGCAGGAGCTCGGTCGCGGCGGCATGGGCGTGGTCTACCGCGCGGCGCGCAGCGACGGCACCTTCGAGCAGGAAGTCGCCCTCAAGCTGCTGCCCACGGGGGTGGGCGCCGAGCAGGTGCAGCGCTTCGAGGCGGAGCGGCAGATCCTCGCCCCGCTGCAGCATCCCCACATCGCGCGCTTGCTGGACGGCGGCTTCACCGCCGACGGCACGCCGTACTTCGTCATGGACTACGTCGATGGCGTGCCCATCACCACCTACTGCGATCGCCAGCGCCTGACCTTGCCCGCCCGCCTCGCCCTGTTCCGCCAGGTGTGCGCCGCCGTGCAGTACGCGCACCAGAACCTGGTGGTCCACCGTGACCTCAAGCCGTCGAACATCCTCGTCACCGCCGACGGTGAGGTAAAGCTGCTCGACTTCGGCATCGCCAAGCTCATCGATCCATCCGCCGGGGCGGCCTCACCGCTCACCCAGGCGGGCGCCCGCCTGATGACCCCCGAGTACGCGAGCCCCGAGCAGATTCGCGGCGAGGCGATCACCACGGGGAGCGACGTCTATCAGCTCGGCGTGCTGCTCTACGAACTGCTCACGGGCCGACGCCCCTACCAGCTCAACGCGCGCGCCCTGCGCGAGATGGAGCGCATCATCCTGGAGGAGGAGCCGACCCGACCCAGTACCGTGCTCACGCAAGGCCCCACCGACCAAGACCCCGACACCACCATGGCCATGATCAGCGCCGCGCGCGCCACCGTGCCGCAGCGCTTGCAGCGCGAGCTGCGTGGCGATCTGGATCAGATCGTGCTCAAGGCCTTGCACAAGCAGGCGGCGCGCCGCTACAGCTCGGTCGAAGCCATGGCGAACGATGTTGCGCGCCACCTGCAGGGCTTGCCCGTGCTGGCCCAGGGCGATAGCTGGGCCTACCGTTCGGCTAAGTTTCTGCGTCGCCATCGCGCCACCGTCGCTGCCCTGAGCCTCACCTTCGTCTCCCTCGCTGTCGGCCTGGGGGTGGCCGTGTGGCAGGGGCAGGTAGCCCAGGCGCAGCGCGACGTGGCGCGCCAGCAGCAACGCTTGGCGAGCGAGGTCACGGGCTTCATGAAGGACATGTTCTTCTACTTCGCCAACGCGCTACCCGAGGATGTCTCGCCCTCGTCCCTCGACGTGCTGCAGCAAGGTGTGGTGCATGCCCGCCAGCTCGAGGGTGAGGATCCGCAGCTCGCCGGCGCCGTGCTGCACGAGGTGGCGGACCTGCACATCTGGATTCAGGCCTACCCGCAGGCGGACGTCTTGTTCGAGGAGGTGCTGGACCTCAGCGAGACGCCGCTCGATCAGGCGGCGGCACTCGAGCGCCTGGCCACGAGTGCGCGGCTGCAGAACGACCTCGAACGCGCCTTGCCCCTCTACGAGCGCGCTGTCGCCCTGGCGGATCAGGCCCTGGCGCCGGACCACCCGGACCTCGCCTTCGTGCTCAACACCTATGCGATCGCCCTGCGCCAGCAGGACGATCTGGCCACGGCGGAGGCGATCCAGCGTCGCGTCGTCGCCATCCGTGAGGCTCAGCCGCTGACCCAACACCACGACCGCGCGCAGCTGGCGATTGCGTTAGACAACCTCGGGGTCATCCTAGGCCGGGGTGGCGACCCTAAGGCGGCCCTCGACGCTCACCGCGAAGCCTATCGGCACCGACAAATCGTTGCGGCGGACATGGCGGGGGGGAGCCCCGACGTTCCCTGGAGCCTCTACAACCTGCTGAACATGGAGGTCTTGCTCGCGCTGCCCGAGGCGGTTGCGCGCGCCGATGAGCTGGTGATGCGCGGTGACCAGGTGCTGGGCCCCACGCACGGGGTGACCGTCGGGGGCCGGCGCCTGAAGGCCTCGCTGCTCGTGGAGCGGGGGGCGCTGGAGGAGGCGCGGCGTTGGGTGCAGCGGGCGCAGGCGGACAACGCGGCGAACCCCTTCCCGGATCAGGACGAGATCCACGATTTGCGCCTGCTCAGCGCGCGCATCGATCGCGAGGCGGGCGATCTGGCGGCGGCCGAAACCGCGCTCACGGCCCTGTGGGAAGACGTGGAACCCGCATGGCGCACCCAAGGCAGGAGCAGTCAGGCGGGGCCGGTGGCCCTCGAGCTCGGGCGGACCCATGCGGCCGCCGGTCGTGAAGACGAGGCCCTGCGCTGGTTGGAGCTAGCCCTCGCGGTGGAGAAGGCCTCGTGGGTGCCCGCGCACTACCGAATCGGCATCGCCCAGCTGCATCTCGCGGAGACGGTGGGGGCTGCCGCGGCGTCGACCGAGTACGCGCGGCAAGCCCTTGCGATCCTAAGTGAAGCGTTCGGTGATGAGCATCCGCTGACCGTTCGCGCGCGCGAGTTGAGCGCCGCGCGCTAGGCCAGCGATCACTGCCAGAGGTAGATCACCTCGCCGGGCGCTTCTCGCGGCAGCGCGTCGCCCCGCGCGTAGGCCCGCGCCACGGGCGACTCCCGCACATGCGCATCGAGGAACATCATCGTGGCCGACCGCGTGATGTCGAGCTGGCGTGGGTCGTCGGCGAGTTCGCAGGTGGGCACGGGCAAGTCGCCTAAGATCCCCCCGAAGGCGTGGTCGCCGCCGACGAGAATCGGCAGGTACTTGAGGGAGGACCCTGCGAGGAAGTACGGGTCCGTGCGCTCGTACCAGGGGAAGTCGTCCTCGCCGTCCTCCGTGCCCGTCATCACCATCAGGGGCAGGGTCACGCCAAGATGTGATTGCTCATCGAAGAGGCCGATGTTGGTGCCCACGGCGGAGAGCAGCATCGCGGCGACGGGCTTGGCGTCTGTAAAGTCTCGGCCGTCGAAGGGTGCGGCGCCCGCGATCAGCTGCATCGTGAGCGCGCCCATGGAGTGCCCGCCGATGGCCACGCGCTGGTCATCGAAGCTGGCGTCCGTGAGCGCCTCGATCGTGTCCAGGCGGTTCAGCACATAGCGAACCTGATAGGCACGTTCGTCCCAGTTGGAGAAGTCGAATAGCTGGGTGCAGCCGTCGTCGGGCAACTCGTCCTGCTGCAGGTAGGAATCGCTGTGGTCGATCTGGACCACGGCGTAGCCCCAGGAGGCCCAGTGGGAGACCAGCGGCTGATAGGCCTGGCGGCTGCCGCCGTAGGCATGGGACCAGACGATCACCGGGGCGTCGTTAGCGCCTTGCGGTACGGTCACGCGCAGGGTGACGTCGTCGACGATGCCCGCCTCGTTGCCCGGTAGCACGACCGGGTCGTAGGTCTGCGCGCTAAGGGGGCCGGGGCTGGCGAGGTAGAGGGTGGCGAGGACGGTGGCGAGCATGGGCCTTCCTTGACGTTGGCTCGCCGCTCAGCATACGTCAGTTGTTCGCACGCCGCTCAACGGGTCGCTGCTCGGGTGCCTGCAGCGTCGACACGAAGGTCGCAATCCTGTCGGCGATGCGCGCTGGTATGACGTGATGCAGTGCGTGCCCCTGGCCAGGCAGCACCTCCGTGGTCATGTGCTCGATGATCGATTCGAATCGCTGGCCATGATTCCAGTAAGGCACGACATCGTCCTGATCGCCGTGGAGGGCGAGCAGAGGATGCGCGATCGCGCGGTACTGCGGGCTCGCGAGCTGCAGGTAGGGGCTCAGCTCGTGGATATCCTGCGCGTCCTGCAGAAAGGCTTGCGGGCGTACCGCGAGGCGCGCCCCGACCCGGTCGGCGTGACCCTCAGGGACGGGATGAGGAGAGAAGACGGACGCCAGGGCTTTGGGCACCATCAGCGACCCCACCGGGAAGACCACTGTATAGGCGAACAGCGGCAATAGGCCTGGCCATCGGTCGAGGCGTTCGCCCAGCGTAGGCTCGTCGATCCAGTGTCCCGCCGCCCCGGCGAGGAGTACGCCGCCGCGTACGCGGCGCGCCTCGTGCACGAGGCTTGCCATCACGATCGATCCCGCCCACGAGTGGCCGATGATCACCGGCTGCTCGGCGCCGAGCTGCTCGCAGGCGTCCAGCACCAGCCTCGCGAGCGCCGTGGGGTCCAGCCACTCACCCTCGCGCTGGCGGGGGCTGTGGCCACAGCCCGGGCGATCGAAGCAGAGCACGCGGTGGTGTTCGGCCAGTCGTGGGGCGATGGAGTGCTCGAACTCCAGGAGGTTCGAGCTGGCGCCGTGGATCAGTACCAAGGCGGGGCCTTCGCCTCGATCGGTGTAGTGCAAGCGTTGCCCGCCGACCTCGATGAACGCCCCGCAGGGAGGGCTTTTCCCGTGGGCGAGGTGTACGCCTACGGCAGTGATGACGCCCAAGGCGATGATGGCCGCCGCCAGGCCGGCGGCGAGGAATCCAAGCGCTACCACCGGGAACCGCTAGGCGATGTAGGGGTCATCCTTGGAGGGGACGGGCTCCCACAGTTCGATCTTGCGCCCCTCGGGATCGAGGATCCACGCGAAGCGGCCGTTGGGTTGGGAGTCGACGTCGCCGACCACGGTGATGCCCTGGGCGCGGCAGGCGTCGAGGATCTCATCGAGGCCCTGCACGCGGAAGTTCATCATGAACTCCTGCTTCGCGGGCTCGAAGTAGCTGGTGTCGTCGGGGAAGGCGCTCCACACGGTGTAGCCGGTTTCCGTGGGGGTGTCCTTGTCGGTCCACTGGAAGGCGAAGCCACCCCAGTCCTCGGCGTTGATGCCCAAATGCTCTCGGTACCACTCGATGGTGGCCTTGGGGTCCTTGGAGCGAAAGAACAGGCCGCCGAGGCCGGTCACGCGTGCGTTTGCCATGGTCGGGGGTCCTCCAGGTTATCGGCAAGCGGGGGACCAGTATGCGCTATCGGCGATGCCACGTAGCGGGGCTTGGGCATGAGAGGGGTAACGCCACCAACGAAAAGAGGGGCAGCTCGCGCTGCCCCTCTTCGTGGGGTGGGCAGATTTTTCTGCCTAGTCGTCGTTCAGAATCAGGCTAGATGCTCCGGTGCGCTCGTAGAGCGGATCGCCGTTGCCGACCGCGTCGCTCCAGAGGTAGCCATCGCTCCACAGGTAACCGTCGGACCAGAGGTAACCGTCGCTCCAGAGGTAGCCGTCGGACCAGAGGTAGCCATCGCTCCAAAGGTAGCCGTCGCTCCAGAGGTAACCGTCACTCCAGAGGTAGCCCGAGGCGAAGGCCGTGCCGCCCCACAGGTTGGCGGTGTCTTCTACCAGTACCCCGTTTTGACCCGGCACGTGCTCCATCAGCGGCGATAGGGCTTCGCCGGCCACCACCACGCTCTCGTTCATGGCGGCGTTGATGTCGAGCAGGCCAGCGCCACCCTCGGTCGGGTCCACGTCCAACTTGCGAGCGGAGAGCATGAGGCGTGCTTTCACGGTGGCCGGGGTCAGGCTCGGGTCCTTCTGCAGCATCAGGGCGGCAGCGGCGGCGACCATCGGGGCCGCCATGCTGGTGCCCGACAGGGACAGATAGTCGTCATCGCAGCCGGCGACGGTGCAGGCGACGACACGATCGGGCAGATCCGCAAGCAGCTGTGCGCCATTGGGGATCGGAGCCACCACGCGGTTGCCCGGTGCGACTAGGTCCGGCTTCAGCACGTGGTCGATCAGGGTCGGCCCACGGCTGGAGAAGGATGAGATGAAGTCATCGCTGTAGTCGTAGCCCGTGCCCTGGTCGGTCAGGGAGCCCACGGTGATGATCTTGCGCGCGATGCCCGGACTCTTGATGGTGAAGTGACCATCGTTACCGAGGTTGCCCGCGGCAGCGACGACCACCATGCCGGCATCCCAGAGCGCTTCCACACCGGCGACCAGCGGATCCGAGTCGATCGACTCGGTGACGCCCTTGCCGAGCGACATGTTAACGACCTTGATGTCGAAGTGCTGACCGTAGGTCAAGAGCCAGTCGATGGCGGCCAGGGTGTCGGACACGCCGCCCTGGCCCGTGCCGTCGAGCACGCGCAGGGAAAGCAGTCCGGCACCTTCCGCAACGCCGCGGAAGACGTCACCGGAGTTGCTTCCGTGACCGGCGATGATGCCTGCCACGTGGGTGCCGTGGCCGTATACGTCTGCGCGGCCCGTGTCGTTGAAGTCGTCGATCTCGCCGTCGTCGATCTCCGGTTCGGGGTAGTTGCCACCGACGAAGTCGTACTGCAGCACCTGGGCGTCGAGATCCGTGTGGAGCGAGACACCCGTGTCGATGACTGCCACGTTGACGCCGGCGCCTGAGAAGGCGCTGTTGGCAGAGCTGCTATGGGGCACCTTGGCTGCGCCGCGGGACGCGACGGAGGCGACACTGACCGTCTCGTCGAGGGCGAGGTGATCGATGTTCGTGTCGATGGCGAGGTTATCGATCACGTCAGCGGGCAGACTGACCGTACGCATGTCGAGGGTTCGGTAAGCGTGCGTGACGATGCCGCCGAGCTGGGCGACCTTGGCGTCGTCGAACAGCTCAGGGTGCTCCTCGTAGGAGACGACCACGCTCACCGGCGCGTCACCACCGGCGGCGGCGAGCTGGGCGAGGGGGCCGCTCATCTTGGCGCGAGCTTGCTGCACCTGTGCGGGCGTGAGCACCTCGGGCACGTCGATGGTGGCGGCGTAGGTCGCCTGAGCGTTGGCGGCCTGCATGCGCGAGGCGACGGTGTCGGCGTCGATGCTCACGGTGTGACCGTCGACGTCGAAGCTGTCAGCGGAGACGTTGGCGCCGGCAGTGGGCTGCGCGGTGGCACCGAAGAGAGGTCCCTGCATGGGGACGTCGAAGTTCATGCCGTCGTCGGTGGGGGCGCAGATGGACCACACGTAGCCGGCGGCGATGGCGGTGGAGACCGCGGCAATCTGAGTTGAAATTTTCATGGTTCGGTTCCCGGTTCGGTTAGTCGTAGCCACCTCGGCGGCTTGCAGATGTATTTCAGCGATTTGTACTGCCCTTGGCGTGGACGACTCACAGGGCGGGTGTAAGAAAAGTGTGACGGAATCTAAATAAGCGGCGGGTCAAACTCCGAGCGTGTGCGAGGCTCGAGTTCCATCCAGGAGCTGGTCTTGGCTTCTGTTAGATGTGGACGTAGGGCAGCGATCAGCTCGCTTAGCTAAGAATTCCTGCAGTTCTGCTCTTCGTTCTGCGAGACATCTGAGTTCGTCGTCCGCGTCGGCATACGTAGGGTCGAACCAAGGGCTCAGCATGCTTTGGCTTACAAACGAAAAGAGGGGCGGTTGTGGCCGCCCCTCTGTTCAGTTCCTCGATTCCTCGGTGGGTCAGTCGTCGTCCTGCATCAGGATGCTGGAGGCGCCGGTTCCCTGGTAGAGAGGATCGCCCTCCGTGACCGCATCGGACCAGAGGTAGCCGTCGCTCCAGAGGTACCCGTCGGACCAGAGGTAGCCATCGCTCCAGAGGTACCCATCCGACCAGAGGTAACCATCGCTCCAGAGGTAGCCGTCGCTCCAGAGGTAGCCGTCGGACCAGAGGTAGCCGCTGGCGAAGGCCTGGTCGCCCCAGAGGTTGGCGGTGTCTTCCACCAACACGCCTGACTGCCCGGGCACGTGGATCATCAGCGGGGACAGGGCCTCGCCGGTCACCACCGCGGTGTCATTCATCGCCGCTTCCACGTCGAGCAGGCCTGCGCCGGTCGCGGTCGGATCTGAATTCAGCTTGCGTGCTGAGCGCATCAGGCGGGCCTTCACCGTGGCCGGGGTCAGGCTCGGGTCCTTCTGCAGCATCAGCGCGGCAGCCGCGGCGACCATCGGGGTAGCCATACTGGTACCCGACAGGGCTAGGTAGTCGTCGCCGCAGTTGGCCTGGTTGCAGGCGACCACGCGGTTGGGCAGGTCGGAGCGCAGCTGAGCTGAGTCGGGGATGGCCGCGACCACTCGGTTACCCGGCGCGACGAGGTCGGGCTTCAGGATGTGGTCGATGAGGGTCGGCCCCCGGCTCGAAAAGCTCGAGACGAAGTCGTCACTGTAGTCGTTGCCCGTGCCTTTGTCGGTCAGCGAACCGACCGTGATGATCTTGCGCGAGGTGCCCGGGCTCTTGATGGTGAAGTTGCCGTTGCGGCCGAGGTTACCGGCGGCGGCGACCACCACCATGCCCTGATCCCAGAGCGCCTCAGCGGCCGCGACCAGCGGATCGGTGTCCACGGATTCGCTCACGCGCTTGCCGAGGGACAGGTTCACCACCTTGATATCGAAGTAGCTGCCGTAGGTCAGCAACCAGTCGACGGCCGTGAGCGCGTCGGACACGCCGCCCTGCCCCTGGCCGTCGAGGACGCGCAGCGAGAGAACGCCGGAGCCCTTGGCGGTGCCGCGGAAGGCGTTGCCCGAGTTGCCGCCGCTGCCTGCGATCACACCGGCAACGTGAGTGCCGTGGCCGTTGACGTCCTGGCGCCCGCTGCCGTTGTAGGCGGTGACCTGGCCGTTGACGATGGTCGGCGTCGGGTAGTTCCCGCCCACGAAGTCGTACTGCAGGATGTTGCCGTGCAGATCGGCGTGGCGAGCTACACCAGTGTCGATCACGGCCACGTTCACGCCCGTGCCATCGAAGGCGAAGTTCGCCGACTGCCCGGTGGGCACCTTGGCGGCCTTACGCGAGGCGACGGAGCTCACACTGATGGGCTCGTCGAGGGCGAGGTGGTCGATGTTGTCGTCGATGGCGAGGTTGTCGATCACGTCCGCCGGGAGGCTGACGGTGCGCATGTCGAGCGTACGGTAAGCGTGCGTGACAGACCCGCCAAGCTGGGCGACCTTGGCGTCGTCGAACAGTTCAGGGTGCTCCTCGTACGAGACGACCACGCTCACCGGGGCATCACCACCGGCGGCGGCGAGCTGGGCGAGGGGGCCGCTCATCTTGGCGCGAGCCTTCTGAACCTGCGCGGGCGTGAGCACCTCGGGCACGTCGATGGTGGCAGCGTAGGTCGCCTGAGCGTTGGCGGCCTGCATGCGCGAAGCGACAGTGTCGGCGTCGATGCTCACGGTGTGACCGTCGACGTCGAAGCTGTCAGCGGAGATGTTGGCGCCGGCAGTGGGCTGCACGGTGGCACCGAAGAGAGGTCCCTGCATGGGGGCGTCGAAGTTCATGCCGTCGTCGGTGGGGGCGCAGATGGACCACACGTAGCCGGCGGCGATGGCGGTTGAGACCGCGGCAATCTGAGTTGAAATCTTCATGGTTCGTTCCCGGTTAGCTTTGTGTGCAGCCGTCTTTGCTGCAGGCCGGTGTATTTCAGCGCGTCGTGCGGGAACTGACGTGGACGTTTCATGGGGGCGTTTCAGCGAAAGTGTGACGCGATCCGCATAACGCTCGCGTTAAACGATCGGCTATCGATGGATGCCGGCGTTCTGGAAAGTCACCGACTGCTTATGGTATTCGGGATCATCTATTGGCTAACGGTTTCGATGGGTTAAGCGTGCGGGTGGCGGAAAATGGCTCCTCATGCCGAGTGTGGTGCGTCGTTGGTAGTGCGGGCTCTATATAAGGAGTGACGCGCGGCGCTCGCTTGGTAGACGTCACGGCGCGTCAGCGCTCCGTCGATACCGGCGCCATAGGCTCATCGTCACGTGTTTGAAGGCAATGGGTGCTGTCGCTCCCCCGTGCCCGCCACAGGCCGACGGCGAGGGTGATGCCGGCGATCAGCAGCAGGACGCCCTGGAAGGTATCGCCTGTCTTCAGGGCCTTGGCGGCCAAGGTGCCGTAGGTGAATCCGAGGGCGAGGGCCAGGGCAGCGTTGTCGTTCAGTCTCATCGGGCGACTCCTGTCGTTGGGGTGGATGCGCCTTGGTGCGCTGTACAATGGGACAGTCGTCAGGTCGGTCGCGGTCCTTACAGGTCCTGCTCCGCCTGGGCCAGGCGCGCCGTCAGTTCGCGAATATCCTCCCGTCGCAGGCGGGCGAGCCGAAGTCCCTGCCACACGCCACCGATGAGTCCTGCTAGCGCCGCCAGGATCACGAGTAGACGTAACGCCATCGGGAGGCCGAAGGAGGGGTCGTCGCCGTGCAACAGGCGACTGGTGATCACGCCGGCCACCATGCCGAGGGGAAAGCCTGCGTAGAGGCCGCGGGCGAGCCACAGGCCCGCCTTGGCGCGGCCGATCGTAAAGCGCAGCAGGGCGCGCGGATCGGCGCGGGCGATACGTGCCTGGAGGCGGCGCGCCGTGAACAGATGGTTCGCCCAGGAGCCCGTCATCACCACGGCCAGGCTGATCGGCACCCACCACTGGGCCGTGCTGCCGGTGGCGGCGAGGCGCCACTCGGCCAGGACGATCAAGGCGATGAAGAACATCCCGGCGATGAAGCCGATCCAGTTGACCCGCTGCTGGGTCGCCTCCATCCGATGCAAGCGGCCGAGGATGGCTTGCGTGTCCACCGGGTCGCTCGCTTGCCACAGCTCGCGCAGGTGCTGATCCATGTTCATGCGCTTGGCTCCAGGTGGCGCGCGAGGGCTTGGCGCGCGCGGGTGAGACGGGCTCCGACGTTGGTCACGCTGATGCCGAGGGCATCGGCGATCTCGCCGTAGTCGAAGTCTTCGAGGTGCAGGCTGAGCACCTGGCGTTGGCCGAGGGGCAGCTGCTGGATGGCCGCGAGGAGCTGGGCGCGCTCGTCGTAGGCGGCGAGGGTGGCCGAGGGCTCGGCGCTGTCGTCGGCCAGCTCCGGCGCTTCGGCGTGGTCGACGGGCGGGCGGCGCATCGCCCGTCGCACGTGGCTGACGCTCACGTTATGGGCGATGCGCGCGATCCACGTGCGCAAGGACGACTCGCCCCGGAAGCGGTCGAGGGAGCGCCACACGGCGAGGAGGATCTCCTGCATCAGCTCGTCCGCCGCCGCCGGCACGTACTCGTAGGACGAGGCGATGCGTCGGATCATGTCCGCGTGGTCGCGGACGAGGCTGTCGAAGTCGGGCGCGCTCATCGGTAGGGGGCACTCTGCCGGTGTTCCTCCCCACTGTCGTCGGCGGGCGGCGAATCCTTACACGGGCTGCCACCCGCCCGGGGAGCACTCCTCCTTCAGGAAGTCGATCATCACCCGTACACGCTGCGGCAGGTAGGCGCGACTCGGCATTGCCAGCCAGGCGGCGGTGTCGAAGCGGGTGGCCGTCACCTCGTAGGCCGGCAGGAGATCGACCAGGGCGCCCGACGCCAAGTCGTCGCGGATCAGCCAGTCGGCGAGGAGCGCCGGGCCGGCGCCCGCCAACACCAGCGATCGCAGGCTCAGGGCGGACGACACCACCAGGTGGCTGCGGATGGCCACCGTGCCAGGGGCACCTTCCGAATCTCCTCGGCGCGGGCGATAGGTCCACTCGCCGCGAAAGGCGGGTAGCGCAAAGACGCAGCACGCGTGCTCGGTGAGGTCCTGCGGCTCGCGCACGGGCGGGGCCCGATCGAGGTAGGCCGGGCTCGCCACCACGCGGTAGGCGGTGGGGCACAGACGCGTGGCCACCACATCCCCGCTCATCATGGGCGTGAGGCGCACGGCAAGATCAATGCCCTCGCGCACGAGGTCGAGGTTGTCGTCGGTGAAGAGCAGCTCTAGCGCCACGTCCGGATAGCGCGCCTGGAAGCGTGGAGTTCGCGGCACGATCACGCGCTCACCGAAGGCCACCGACGCCGTCAGGCGCAGCGTGCCACGCGGGCCGCTGTCGAGCTGGCGGGCCTGCTCCTGCGCCTGGTCGAGCTCCTCGAGCACGGCCGCGACCCGTTGCAGATACAGCTCGCCCGCCTCCGTGAGGGTCATGCTGCGGGTGGTGCGCTGGAACAGGCGCACGCCCAGGTTTGCCTCGAGCTGGCCGATCACCCGCGAGACGGACGAGGGATTCACCCCGCGCGACTCCGCCACGGCGGCGAAGCTCAGGCGGCGCGCCACCTCGACGAACAGCTGGAGCGTATCGACCTTCATTCCTGCGAATATTGCACGAGTAAGCTGCCGGAATGGGTATTTATCGCCTTTTCGGGTGGTAGTAAAACGTCCCCCACGTTTCGAACGACAGGAGTCAGGCGATGACCGAACGAGTGGCGATATTGGGCGCCGGGGCGATGGGCAGCCGCATGGCGGCGCGCCTGGTGGCAGCCGGCGTGCCCGTGACGGTGTGGAACCGCACCCGCGAACGCGCCGAGGCGATCGAAGGCGCGGCCGTGGCGCCGACGCCCCGGGCCGCGGCCGAGGCGGCGAGCGTGGTGCTCTCGATGGTGCGCGACGACGGAGCCTCGCGTGAGGTCTGGCTGGACCCGACCCAGGGCGCCCTCGCGGGGTTGGGCGAGGAGGTCTTGGCCGTGGAGTGCTCCACCCTGTCGCTGCCCTGGGTGTCCGAACTCGCCGGGGCCTTCACCGCGGCAGGTCGCGCCTTCGTCGACGCGCCCCTCGCCGGCTCTCGCCCCCAGGCGGAGGCGGGCAAGCTAATCTTCGTATTGGGTGGTGAGGAAGACGACTGCGCGCGACTCACGCCCGTGCTGGCGCCGATGGCGGGCGCCGTGCACCGGGTGGGCGCGACCGGCGCCGGTGCCACGCTCAAGCTGATGATCAACGCGATGCTCGCCACGCAGCTCGGGGTGATGGCGGAGTTGATAGGCTTTTCCCGCCGCGCCGGCATCGATCCGGCCCTGGCGGTGCAGATCATCGGTGAGACCCCGGTGTGCAGCCCCGCTGCCAAGGTATCCGCCGACGCCATGGTGGCCGGCGCTTGGGCCCCTGCCTTTCCGATCGAGCTGGTGGCCAAGGACCTCGGCTTGTTGGCGCGCTCCGCGCAGGCCTACGATGCGCAGGTGCCCATGGCCGAGCGAGCCGGCGACGTGTATGCGCGAGGGCTCTCACAAGGGCTGGGTGGGGACAACATCACGGGCATCGTGCAGCTCTACGACGACGGTGCCGCGCCTGCCCGCTAATCCCAAGGATCTCCGAGAGACATGGCTGACGCCTCTCAACACGGCACCAGCGGCTGCCCTGCCTGCGGGGCCGCCGAGCCCGACGATCTGGCCGCTTGCGACGCCATCTTCCAGAAGGTGATCGCGCGCGACTTCTCGGAGCCGCAGCGCATGCCGCTACATCGCCTGACGGTCGACGCCTACGCCCTGCAGCACCCCGATCGCTACATGCGCTCGGCCAAGTCCGCAGCCGCCCACCTCGTGGGCGCTTGCTGGGCCATCGAGGGCAACGATGACCCGCGGGCGGCGCAGGCCATCAGCCACTACCTCAACGGCAACCCGCCCCTGCAACGGCCGCAGCCCGATCCGCCGCCGCGCCAGCGCGGCGCCCTGACCATCGTGGACGTACGCGACGCCCCCGATGCGCACGAGCACAAACGCGTGGTGCTCGCCTGGGCGAGGGACGCCTGGGCGGCCTGGCATGCGCACCACGCGCAGGCGCGGGCGTGGCTCGCCAGCGCGATCGATCGCCGTACCTGAGTCACGGGCGCCCTGCGGCTTCCCGATTATCTTCCCGGAATTCCTTAAGTCCCTGAGTTCGCGAGGGATGCGCATCGGATCGTTCCGAGATCCGCCGATCGGAGGCCGGGCGAGGCGCTTAGGTCTGATCCTGGGGGCGCAGCTGGCGTGCTGCGCCCGTTCATTCACCAGGAGGAGTCTCTCACCGTGCTCACTTCAGCCACCTACCTCACCTACTTGACCTTGAGCATCGCCATCACCGTGTTCGTCTCGCAGACGCTCAGTCGCAACGGCCTCGCCTTCCTCATCGAGGGCTTCGGCGGCAACATCGAGCTCGCCAAGTCCACCAACCACCTGCTGGTGGTGGGCTTCTACCTGATCAACCTGGGGTTCGTCCTCCTGCGCATGCAAACCGGGGTGAGCATCCAGCACCTGGAAGACCTCATCGTGTATCAGGCGTCCGGGGTGGGCTTCGTGCTGCTCGTGCTGGGCATCATCCACTTCCTCAACATGGTCTTGATTCACCGGTTTGCGAAGCCGCGATCGCGCCTGCATGCGCACGCGGCCTATCGGGAGATCCAGGAGGCGCGCCGGCGTGCCAACGAGCTGGCCGCGGAAGAGGCCGCGCCGAGCACACCCTGACGCGCGTCGTACCGATGGGGCGGGAAAGCGGATCAATGGAGCGCTCAGGCGTCGGCGCGCGGGGTACAATCCGAGCGCCCCGCCAGCTCGTGAACGCCAAAGGACGGCATGCGCTCCACCCCTTTCCCCTGCCCTCGCGGCGCGCTCTGCGTGCTCACGCTGTTGTTGTTTGCGCCGGTCGCGATGGCCGTGCCGCCAACGCTCCTGCTGCAGGCGACCACCAGCCTGCAGCACCGCGGCTTGAGCCGTTCCGCGGGACACCCGGCCGTCGCCGTCAGCGTGGATCAACCGCTGGGGGATGCGGCGTACCTAGGGGTCACGTTCGCCACCATCGATCTGCCGGGGCGTCCCGGTGAGACCCGTCGCACGCTGGTGGAGAGTTACCTCGGTCGCAGCGTGAGCCTCGGCGACAACTGGACCCTGCGCGGCGATCTGGTGCGCTACGACTTTCCGAACGCCCTCGAGTTCAGCTACACCGAACTCGCCCTCGGCTGGAGCTTCCGCCAGTCGATCTCGGGACGTCTCACCTACACGCGCGATGCCCTCGGCGAGAACGAGCCGGGCGGGGCCGTGGAGGTGAGCGGCCACTATCCCCTGGCCGACCACTGGCGCCTCACGGCCACCGGCGGTGCCCAGTTCTTCGATCGCGACGTCTGGAACGATCACGGCTTTTGGCGCGTGGGCGTGCAGTGGCTGCACCGGCGCGTGGCCGTGCAGCTGGCGGGCGAAGGCACCGTTGGCGATGTGAACGGCATTCAGGGCGATCGTGGCGATACGCGCCTGGTCCTGAGCATCAGCTACGCGCGCTGAGCACCTCGCCTACTGGCCGCACGCCGTATCGGCGATCGAATCCAGGGCGTGGCAGGCGTTGACCACCGCCCCCTCCGGCACCATGTTGGCGCTCGACCTAAGCGCTTCGTAAATCACGTTGGGGGACGCGTCCGGCTGGCGCTCGCGGAGCAATGCCACCACGCCGCTCACGTGGGCGGTGGCGAAGGACACGCCCTGCATGAAGTCGAAGGCGTCGCTCGGCACGGTGGTGAGCACGTCGGCACCCGGCGCCGCGATCGCGCCGTCCACGGGCGCGGAGGTGACGGCGATCACGCCCTCGATCGTGGCGGGAAACTCGGCGCGCGCGTCGGCCACGCGCGGGCCCACCACGATGATGCCCTTGGCGAGCGCCTCGTCCACCAACCGCGTCAGCAGCGGATCGGCGGGCCCCGCGAGGCTAAGGTTGACCACGTCCACCGCCTTGTCGATAGCCCGGTCCAGGGCTCGCGCTAAGGTGAACGAATCGCAACGCCCGGCACTGCCGCCCGAGCCAGGGGCATCCCAGCAGGCCCGATAGGCGAACAGGCTCACTTCGGGGGCCACGCCGTACCCGCCGAGGCCGTTGCCGGCGATGGCGCCGATCACGCCGGCTACCGCCGTGCCGTGGATCTCCGCGGCGGGCTCACCGGGCACGAAGTTGCGCGACTCGCGGATGCGCTTGCGCAGGTCCTTGTGGCGGGCGTCGATGCCCGTGTCGATGACGGCGACGCGCACGCCCTTGCCCGTGGCCCAGCGATGGGCCTTGCCGATGTCCATGGCCGTGTGCGCCGCCTGCAGGGACGCGTAGGGGTCGTCGACCGCCATCGCCCCGCGCACCTCGAAGGCGTTCAGGGGCTGCGCCGACTCCACCTGGCGATCGGCGCGCAGGGCCTGCAACACCTGCTGGCGCGTGCGCATCGGCTCGGGCTTGGCTTCCACCAGGGCGCAGTAGACGCCTAGCGAGGCCATCTGCCAGCCGTCGATGACTTCCAACGCGTGGCGGCGAGCGATGCCGCGCAGGCGCCGTTGCACCACCCCGGAAGGGCTGTAGCCCCGGCGCACCGCGTAGGCGCCGGTCTCGCCGGGGATTGCCACGCGCTGGTTGTGCTGCGGGTCGACGATGGTGATCAGCATGCGACGTTCGTCGTCCGCCGCTGGCTCGGGGGCGACGGCGCCCGCGAAGGCGGCGGGCTGCATCAACAGCAGCGCCAGGCCGGCGATGAGTGCGCGGGCGAACATCTCAGGGCCGCCCATCGTAGCCGGCGCCGCTCGCGCGGGCGTCGGATACGGGTTCGGCGAAGAGCACGCGTTCATCCGCCCGCAGGTCCGCCAGGGCGGCCGCCACGGTGTACTCGTCCACCTCGGCGAGGGCTAGGCTGAAGGCGCCGCCCGAGGTGGGGCCGGCGCTGACCTGGGCATCGATCGACTGCAGCAGCGCACGCATCTCTGTCATGGACGTCTCGGGGCTGAACACCACGCGCAGCTGGGTGACCGGGGCCGGCGCCTTGGGATCCGAAAACGTCTCGTAGCCGAGGGTCGGACCTTGCAGCCCAGGGAGCCACAGGGCGACGACGGCCAGGGACGCGGCGAGGGCCACGATGGCCGCGGCCTGCGTTCGCACGATCCACCAGGGCGCGCCTTCGCGCGGCGACGGTTGATCCTCGATCGTCGAGGAACGGGCTTCCTCGGCTTCCTCCTGCGCCTCGAGGCGGGACATCAGCTTGTCGAGCCCGTGCTCGGCGCTCATGCCGGCGGCCTGGCTGCGCGCCACCTCGTCGTCGCTGCGGGTGTGCAGGGAGCGGGCGAGCAGGGTCCATCCCGCATCGTCTGCCAGGTCCGGCGCCAGGCGCGCGCGGTTCGTGTCGTCGTCTTGTGGGTTGCTCATCTTCAGGCTCCCAAGGCATCTGCCAGGTCGGTGCCCAGGCCCGTGGCTTTCAGCGCGTCGCGCATCCGCTTACGGGCGTGGAACATGCGTGTCTTCACCGTGTTCACCGGACAATCCGCCATCTCGGCAATCTCCGGATACGAGTGACCCATGACCAGGGCGAGCTCCACCATGAGTCGCTGGTCGGCGGGTAGGGACTTGAGGGCGACGTCGGCCACCTCCTGCTGCTCGAGGGCGTCGGCAGGGAGGGGGGCGTCGTCTTCGGCGCTCTCCAGGTACTGGTCCGGCTCGTCGCGCTCGCCGCCGCCCGAGGCGACGAGGCGAAGGCGACTCGTCTCCTTGCGCAGGTGCTTGAGTGCCCGCCGGTAGGCGATGCCCATGAGCCAGGTGGACACCCGGGAGCGTCCCTCGAAGGTGCCGGCGTCGCGCCAGACCACCATGAATACGTCATTGACCACTTCCTCCGCGTCTTCGGGCCGGCGAACCACGCGCAGCGCGAAGCGCATCAATTTTCCGTGGTAGGCCAGGTACAGCGCCTGCAGCGCCGCCTTGTCCTGGCGGGAGATCCTCGACATCAACTGGTTGTCGTCGCCTGCGTCTCGCCGGGTCATCCCTTCGCTACCACTCATGTTGCTGGTTTTGCTCGTAGGTACCGGCTCGGCGCAAAAGGGTTCAATCGACCGTTCATCGCCCGCCGAAACGGTGTTTGAACCGCTGACGAGCGGCGCGGGACATAACGAATGAGCGTGGGCGATAGCGCGGGAGTGCGCGCCCACAGGTCCATCCGCCTCATTGAGAAGAGCCCCGACATCATGGTTGCCTCCGCCGCCGCCCTCGCCCTGTCTGTGGTCGACGATCAGTACACGCAGACCCAAGTGTTCCCCGCCAGCACCGAGTTGGCCAGCGCTTGTGTTCGCCTGCCCGTGCCCCCGCGCCGCAAGAAGACCGTGGCCGTGGGCGATGAGATCAACGGACGCTTCGTGCTGCAGGCGGAAATCGGGCGCGGCGGCATGGGGCGGGTGTTCAAGGCCCTCGACAAGCGCAAGCTCGAGGCCCACTCGCGCTCGCCCTACGTGGCCGTGAAGGTGATCACCGTGGCGGAGATCGGCGTCGAGGCGGCGACCGTTGCCCTGGAGCGAGAAGTGCAGCGCTCTCAGGCGCTTACGCACCGGCACATCGTGCGGGTGAACGATTTCGATCGCGACGGTGACACCGTGTTCGCCACCATGGAACTGCTCGAAGGCGTGTCGCTGCGCAAGCGCATCGACGCCTCCGGCCCCGGCGGCCTCGCGCCCACGCTGGCGCGACGACTGGTGCGCCAGGCCGGCGAGGCCCTCGCCTACGCTCATGCCAACGGCATCCTTCACGCGGACTTCAAACCCAGCAACGTGTTCGTGACGCGCACCGGGGATGCCAAAGTGATCGACTTCGGCATCGCCCGCGCCTACCAACCGGACGCCGCGGCCCAGGAGCACACGCGCTTCGATCCCCAGGCCCTGGGCGCCATGACCCCCGCCTACGCCAGCCCGGAAATGCTCGAACACAAGACGCCCGATCCGCGTGACGACGTCTACGCCCTCGGTTGTGTCGCCTACGAAGCCCTGACCGGCACCCATCCCTTCGGTCGCATGCCGGCGAACCAAGCGCGTGACTTAGGTCATCGTCCGCCGAAGCCGGCGCAGCTCAACCGTCGCGAGTGGGCGGCGCTGGAGCGGACCCTGCGCTTCGATCGCGCCTCGCGCACCCCCACGGTCACTCAGTTCCTCGAGGCCTTCGTCGAGGCGAACCCGCGCCGATCTCCTCGAGCGAGTCGGCGCCGGTTTCCGACCGTAGGGGTACTGTTGGCGATGGCTGGCCTCGCCGGCGCCTTGCCCTGGGCTGCCCACTCTTCCTTGAGCGATGCGTCCACAGCTGCGGTGCCACCGACTGCGCTGGTGGCGGCCGAGCGCTAGGGCACGCCGAAGCGGTACTCGCCTTCGGTGTCGGGTTTCGGGGCCATGTTGTGCCTCGGGAGTGCAGTGCGCTAGAAGCGAACCACTGACATCGCCCAAGGAGGGGAGATTCGTGGGGAGACTTCTGACCGTTGCCAGCGGCGTCCTTACGGCCGCAATGGGTGCCGTGTGCACTGTCGCCAACGCTACCACCACCCTGGATGTCACCCGCTTCGGCGCCGTACCGGATGACGGTTTGGACGATCGGGCGGCCATCCAACGCGCGCTGGATGAGGCGTGCGTCCGTCTCGACGAGCAACCGGGGGACGCCCTCGAGGTGGTGTTCCCGCCAGGACGCTACCAATTGGAGAAGCCAGCTCAACCGCCGCCGGAGGTGCCATGGGTGATTCTCCGCCTGCGCTGCGGCGGCTTCGCCCTGCGCGGCCAGGTGGAAGATCCGGCCGCGGCGATCCTGCACCTGGCAGATGCGCAAGGTGACTTCGAAGCGCTGCTGGCGGGAGAGATCTTCACCACCGATGTCTCCGATCTGCGCATCGCCAACCTCACCTTCGATGGTAACGGTGCGAACAACCCGGTGACCGACGGTGATGCCACCTTCGACGATGTCCTCCTCAATCGCCGTCACGGTATCCGCGCGTACGTGGGGCGCAACATCGTGATCGAGAACAACCGCTTCATCGATTGGCAAACGGTGAACATCGTCGTGCTGAACGGCGTGGACGTGGCCAACGTGGTCGTGCAGGACAACCGCTTCGAAGGGATCGGGACCCTGAATCGTACGGTGCCGGATTGGGATCACTCGAGCGTCTTCACGGACACCGCGGGTGCGCAGATTCTGCGCAACACCTTCACCTCGGTCGGGGTCGGTGCCTTCGGCGTGCGCGCGGCGATCGAGACCCATGGACCGCGTCAGTTCGTCTTCGACAATCGCGTCGAGGCCTTTACGACGGGGATGAACGCCACCGGCATTTCAGCGTTGGGCGGCGATACGCAGCGCGTCTCACGTAATCGATTCCTCCGCGTGTCCGATGGGATCCGCGTGTGGGCCAACGAGGTCCCGCCGAACCCACCGGGTGAGCCGACCCTGCGTGACTGCGAGATCAGTGACAACTTGATTACGATCGATGTCGACGGCTGGCGGGCCACCCAGGACCCCTTCGGCCAGGCCCCCAAGGGGATCGAGCTGGAAGCGCGAGCTGACGGGGTGATCGAAAACCTCACGCTGGCGCGCAATACGATCGTCTACACCAACTTCGCCAACACCGTGCGCCCCTACGACGAAAACGCGGCCGGTATCCTGCTGGCGCCCTTCGCCGAGCCTACGCTGCCCATCCGTGGCCTCGCCATCGAGGACAACCTGATCCTGCGCGCGCCGGCAACGGGTATCTACATCGGTTCGTACCTGCCGCAAGGCGCGACAATCCGTGGCAACCGGCTGATCGATATCGGTATCGGGCCGCCCGTCATCAACGATGGCTTTCGATCGGCGTTCCTGCTCTTCGGCGAGTACCAGGACGTGACCTTGGAAAACAATTGCGTGATCGCGCGCCGTGCTGGGGATGGGTCGGCGCCACCGCTCGCCCAGGGGATCTACGCGTTCGATCGAAGCCTCGGCGGGAACGTTGCGCGTAACAACGGTCTGCTGGCCGCGGCGGGGGCGGACATCGAGTGGTTCCTGGAAGCGCCGGGGATCGGCGAACCGTGGGCCGTGGAGCCACCGTTGGCGGGGTGCCCGGCGGGCGGCCGCTAGGAGGCGGAACCCGGCGCTCCCCTGCGGCTACAAGTCGGCGAGGACCGGCGTGTTGTCCGTGGATCCCGCCCACCGTTGCGCGAAGCGTGTGGTGACCCTCGCGCTTTCTCCGGTCATGCCGGCGGCCGCGAGGGCTTCGGCCAGACCGAAGAGCATCAGGGCTTGCTCAGGGTCTCGTGCGAGCGCTCGTTTGAACACCTCCACCGCCTCCTCAGGTCGCTGCGCCTCCACCAACGCCGCGCCGAGCGACTGGCGCACGGGGTAGTACCACATCGCCGGCTCCAGGTAGGGCAGTTCGTCCTGCAGGGCGACGGCTTTGCTGTAGGCATCGATCGCTCCTTCTGGGTTGCCTGTCGTACGCATTAGGCGGCCCTCGATCACATACGCGGCGAGGTTGAGCAGGGCCTCCCCCGGCGTGTCGGGGAGCAGGGTCTCCCAATCGTGCATCCGTGCGATCTCGCGAATGGACGCGACTTCGGCGCGTGCCTCATCCCGACGTCCCAGGGCGGTGAGCGCGTGGGCGCGCGCGTAGTGCCAGGCACCGGTCACGTATACGAGCGACTCGTTCGGCGGTGCCAACGCGAGGACGTCCTCAGGCGCGCTGAATTGGGCGTGGGCGAAGTACGGTGCCGCGTCCATCAGCTGCACCCAGGGCAGGGTGAGGGACATCTCGAGGTCGGTGAGGCCGCCCAGTTTCTCCGCCGCGGCCAACGCGCTCGCACGATCCCCGATCAGGCGTGCCGACTCGAGCACGAAGTGCACGTTGTGGGGGTAGTAGGTGTAGCGGTAGGGCGTGTCCTCGTCCTTCTGCGCCAGGTAGGCCTCATCGGCCACCATCGCCAGGCGGTTGACCTTGATCGAGTCGCGGAAGCGACCTAAGCGAATGTAGAGGTGCGAGGGCATGTGCACGAGGTGGCCGGCTCCCGGTGCTGCCGTCACCAGCTTGTCCGCGTGGGGGGCGGCGAGCTCGGGGCGGTTCGAGGCCTCCACCGCGTGGATGTAGAGGTGGATCGCCATCGGGTTGTCGGGGTCGAGGGCGAGGGAGGCTTCGAGGGTCGGCACCAGCGCCTCGAGGGAGGGGTGCAGGGTTCTGCCGTCGGCTTCCCAGTAGTCCCAGGGCTGGGTGTTCATCAGGGCATCGGCGTAGATGGCGAGGACGTCGGCGTCTTTGGGGAAGCGTTCGGCGACCTCCTCCATGGCCCTGGCGAAGCGTTGGTTGAGTTCGCCCTGATCGGCTTGCGGTGAGTCGTCGTAGCGGCTGCTCATGGCCGCGATGAGGGCGCGTTCGACCGGGGTGGCGCCGTCCGCGGCTGCCTGGGCGTGGGCCAGGGCCTCGATGGCTGGCGTGGCGGCCTCGGGATCCATGGCGGCGTTGATGTTCGGGCCGAGGGCGTAGGCCTCGCCCCACCAGCACAGGGCGCACCCGGGATCGATACGCCGCGCCTCGCGGAAGGAGGCGACGGCTTCGGGGTGATTGAAGGCGTAGGTGAGGAGCAGGCCTTGGTCGAAGTAGCGTTGGGCGAGGGGTTGGTCGGTGGTGATCTCGCGATGGTAGGCGCCCATGCCCTCGAGCAGTGGCGTGCGGGCGGGCGCTGGGTCGCTTTCGGCTCGCTCGGCCTTGGCGAGGAGGAACTCGGCCAGTTCGAGGCGGCGCTCGAAGCCCTGGTCCCCGGTACGACCCGGCATGCCGCAGACGGCCGCGATGAGGTGGGCCGGGATCGTCTCGCCGGCGCGGTCGATGAGCGGCGCGCTGGTGGCCGTATGGCTGGCCGAGGCATCGTGGGCCAGGCTCTCGGCGGCGATCAGTGAGAGGAAAGCGGCGATGGCGCGGGTCAATGTCGCGCCGAGGGGTGAGTGGGTGTGCATGGTGACCCTCCCTGGGGGGAATCGAAGCGCAGGCGACGTGTGCGATCAATATCGCGGCAAGTGTGCCGCAGGCGTTGGATGGGTGCTATTTGGACCCTGTCCACCGCCGCAGCCGGAGTCGTCGTGCCTACGGCTGGAAGGCAAACGTTGCTCGGAGGTTCGGTGATCTGGCAGTAGGTGATCTGGCAGTAGTAGAGAAGCAAAACTAAATAATATTATCTAGTATAAAAATATTCTTTAAATATCAATTGGATCATTGTTCTATTGTTGATCTGGCGTTCAGAAGGCACGCCCTGACTCTTGTGTTGGTCGCCGATAGCAAAATCCCTTGTCACTTTTTCCACAGGGTCGTGGACTGCAAGGCAAGTCTGCTTTCCACCCACCACCTGCAGGAGAAGCCCTCCCATGGAATTACAGTCCTTGGCCACCTATGTCTGTGTCACCACCGCCGCCGGGCTTGGCATCGGCCACTACCTGATCGAACGCTGCACCGCAGAGCCCCTGTCCTCGCGAGCATTCTTTGCCGATCTGTTCTCCCCTAATGGAACCCTCTCTCGCGCCCGCTATTGGTTCGCCTCTTGGCTCGTGTACGGGGTCCACGCCTATCTCCTCGCCACGGCCTTGGCGCATGGCGGTCCTCCGTTGCGCCAGTCGGCCCTGGCCATCGCGACGCTCCTGTGGCTGTACCCGACGTGGATCGTCGCCACGAAGCGATTGCGAGACATGGGGCGTTCCCCTGCATGGGCCGGGTCCCTCATCCTGCTCCCTCTGCTTCCCTTGACCGTGGCGGCGCTGGGGCTGCCCCCGACCTCGCACTCAGCCCACCGACGGCCTTCGATGGTCTAGGGCCATCCCCGGCCGCTGCACAGTCGCTGAAGAACATGACGCAAGAACAGCTTTTCGAGCGCGTGTGCGCTGATCACCTCCCGCTCATCAGGGGGATCGCCCGTGCCTACGAACGGGACGATTTTCTGGCGGAACAGCTGGAGCAGGACATCCTGCTGGCGGTCTGGCGTGCGCTCGCGAAGTTGCAGGATCCGAACACCCTGAGAGCCTACGTCGCGCGCATCGCCCAGAACCGGGCAGCCACCCACGTGTGCGTGGCTGCCCGACAGCCCAAAGGCAGTGGGGACGAGGCGCTGGAGCGTCTCGCCGATGAAGCGCCGTCCGCGCTGGAGCAAGTGGATGCTGATCAACGTCGATCGCTGCTGCAACGGTGCCTGGCGCGTCTCGCGCCGACGCTCCAGCGAGTGGCCGTGCTGGCCTTGGAGGGATTGGGCAACACGGAGATCGCCAACGCCTTGGGCGAGCGTGCGAACACGGTGACCGTCAAACTGCGCCGCTCCCGCCTGCAGCTCACCCGTTGCGTGGAGAGCACTGGAAAATGATGGAGGAATGGCAACCGCTCGCGGATCGTTGGCACGCTCGCGGTGAGCCGATGGAGGGGCACGATGTGGGGGGTCTTGCCCGGCGCTTCGCCATGCTCGATCGCTGGCGATATGCCCACTGGTGGCTGTCGAAGGTGTCCACCGCTCTGATCTATGCCCTGTGGGCCTACGCTACGGTGGTGGCATTCAGCTGGGTGAGCTTTGCCTTCCTCGCGGGTTTGGCTCTGGTAGCGACGCTAGCGACGGTGGTAGCCGACCCGGCGCTCCTCCGCCTGCACCGCGATGCCCTCGCTACGCCCCGCGCATACTTGCAAGCCCAGTATCGGGCGATACGTCTACGTCACTACACGATCGTGCTCAACCTCGGCGTCTACCTGCTCCTGACAGGGCTAATGTGGTGGGCCGCCTCGGTGTCGATACCGCTGCCTGGCGGTCGCCAGGCCTCCCTGCACGGGTTGCCCTGGTGGCTGGCGCCGGCCATCGCCTTCGATCTCTGGCGGTGGATGCGGGAGCGGCGAGCACTGTCGGCAGCGAAGGCACTTCTCGCCACAGGCGCCTAGAGCACTCGATAGTCTCGTTCCCTAGTCGCTGGCCGCCCCCGTGGCGCGGGTGCGAACGTTGCGAGGGGTAGCGAGTAGTCCCGTCGCCGTCGAGGCGCGGCCGTTGCCCACCAGCGCCATGGCCTCGAGGGGCACCCCCAGGCGAGACGCGTCGGCGTTCATCTGCTCGGCGAGGTCCTGCAGGGTCACCAGGCCGTCGTGGCCGCCGCCGCGATTGCCCTGGGCGCGCAGGCTGCGGCTCAGGAAGTAAGCGAAGGGGCCGGCCCCGATGGAGACCCGCGGGGCGTCGAGGGGGGTGACGTTCACCAGGAGGTCGCCTTGATCGAGGGGCAGGCGCTCGCGCAGGGTCGGCCCCAGCGGCGGGGCCACGACCAGGGTGCGATGGCCGTTGCCGGTGATCAGGGTGGCGAGGGGAACGGCATCGGCAGCACGGACGCTGGAGGGATCGTAGGAGGGCAGCAACAGCGAGGGCGCATCATCCACCATGCGCACGTAGCCCGTGGCGAACACCACTACCTCCGCGTCGCTGGCGTGGGCGCGCACCCCGGCGGTGACTTCGCGTCGCGAGGGGTTGATCAGCAGATCGGTGCGGTAGCCGCTGTCCTGGAGCACCTGGGCGACGCGTCGCGCATCCTCCTCCGAGTGCTTACGCGGACCGGCGTGGGCGTAGTCGCCGACCCCGATCACCAGGGCCCACTTGCGTTGGGCGAGGAAAGCCTGACGTTCGGTGGTCGCCTTCCACGTCACCGACTGGGGGTCGCCAACGCTCGGCGGCACGGCATCGGCGAGCACCCGCAGATTGCGGCTCGCCTCGGGCGCGTAGGTGCGCAGCTTAGCTAAAGTATCCGCTTGCGCGATCAGGGTCGGCGTATCCACCGTGCTGTCGGTGCGCAGGCGCTCGGCGAGCTGAGCGATCGTGGCCATGTTGGTAAGGCCGGCGGTCTGGCTCGCCGGCGCGTCGTTGTTCGCCGCGTAAGTTCGCGCGGTGGCGTAGTCCTCCCGCGAGAGGGCGTGCAGCGCGGAGAGTTCTTCGAACACGATCTTGGTGTCCGTGCTCAGGGACGGCGCCGGTGCGCGCGGCGCGAGCCCCGCCCCAGCGGCCACCACCTCGTTGGCAAAGGTCATGGCGTCTAGGAGCACGTCGCACTCACCGCGGCACGGTGCGCGCACCGAGGTCCAACCGCTGTCGCCGCCGCGCTCCTGCATGCGCACCCAATCGCCCGCCGCCTCGGCGATGTAGTGGGGGGCGTCCCCGGTGAGTCGGCCGACGCGTCGGGCGCTGAGATTGGCCCTGGCGCGGAGGGTGCGGACCTCCTCGGCGAGGGCGGGCAGGCGGTCGACGAAGGAGTGGGGCAAGACCACGTCGAGGAGCTTGAAGCGATCGTGCGTCAGCTCAGCCGTGAGCCATTGGTTGCCGCGCGATGTCGGCATGTCGACGCGGTGTGCGAAGCGCACGCGCTCATCGAGGGTGGGAAAGGCCTGGGCGAATAGGCTGAGGCGCACGCCATCGCGCGCGCGGACCAACCGACCCCACAGCGCGATCGAGTAGTCCTGATCACGCGTGAGCCGCTCGACCTTATCGAAATACCCGAGGTCGCCGGAGCGAGCGGGGGCCACGCCCTGCTGGAAGTTGACCACGGCGAAGGACCGCGCGCGTGCCGTGAACAAGAGCTCGCGAGAGAGCAGGTAGCTCAGGTCGTCGCCCACGCCCAGGCCGTCAGGGTCATCGAGGGTGAACACGGCGACGCGGTTGCGTGCCTGCGGGAAGTAGAGGGTAAGTTCGTCCTTCAAGGCGCGGGCATCGGCGGCGAGCGCATCCAGTGCCACATCCGCATTGGCTAGCTGGCGTGTTTGGCGGCGCGACGTGCTGTTGCCCGCGCGGTCGAGCTGTCGATCCAACTTGTCCAGGCGTCGTTGCAGCTCGCTCAGGTCTTCATCGCTATGCGCGGCTTCGATGTCCGCGATCAGCGATCGAATCTCCTCGAGGCGGCTGAGCTCCTCCTCCAGAGAGACGTCGCCGATGGCGTGACTGGGCAAGGCGGTCAACAGGGTTACCATCACGAACGCCACGACTGTGCAGGTCAGACGGGGTGGTGACAGATTCCGCAGGATGTTCATTCGCTCGCCCCGCAGTTGCCTTCCATCAGGGTGCTCAGGGCGGACACGTCTTCACCGAGGGCTTCGGCCGCGGCGATCACCGTGCGGGCGCCGGGGCAGTCACGTCGGTTGGCGATGCCGGCGGCCACCGCCATGAGCACCGCACCGTAGGTCTGGGGGTTCAATTGCGCGGCGCTGGGGTTCGCCAGATCGACCGCCGGGTTCTGCGTGGTGATGGGGGGCGACGCGATATCGTAGGCGTCGCTCACGTGGGAGCGGACCAGGAAGTCGCCAGTGCTGCGGCTAACGTCTCCGTGCACCACCGCATGGGCCCGCAGCGCACGCGCCAGGGTGCCGGCCTGGGTGACCACCCGCGGCTTGGCATCGCGGCAAGGAGCGAAGACGGGTTGCAGGGCGGGCGGCAGGTGCAGTTGCTGCATTACCGTGAGCAGATCGAACTGCAGCGCCTCCGCGAGGCGGTCCGGGAGGTCCGGGATGTCCTCGCCGAGGGGCGAGCGAAAAAAGCCCACCACCACCAGGTTATCCTTCTTCAGCAAGCACTCGGCGAGCGCGGCGGGGAACAGGTCCAGGCGCGTGATCGGCTCTTCCGGCGCGCCGTCCACGATCGCCACTTCCAGCGTCTTGGCTGCGAAGTTCGGGTGCTCGGCGCTGATCTGCACGATGTGCAGGCGTTGTCCGCCGGGCAAGTCTAGGTTTGCGCTGAACTGGCCTTGCTCGTCGCTGGCCACCTGCCAACGTTCGTCTTCGAAGCTCACCGTGAGCGTGGCGCCCACCACGGGTTGGCCGGTGGCCGCGTTGGTGAGGTCGCCGGCGAGCAGGGCTTCGACGGCGTGGGCGCTGAACCAGGGGCCTAGGAACGCGCACGTGGCGAGCAACCTCCCTAGCGGCGGCACGCGCCTAGAGCGTGGTGATGCGTAGTCTTGCCAGTCCATCGTCGGAGACTTCCTCGCCGCTCTCGCAGCCTGTGCGTACTGGAAACTGAGATTGGGTGCCGTCATGCCACCTCAAAACGACGCGCCACGTGGTCAGCTTGCGTCGGTCGAAGCTGGTGGTGGCCACCCGGGCACTGGTCTGTGGGTCACGCTGCAGGGATAGGGGGCGGACACGATCCGCATCATTGGTTACCTCCAGTGCGCGTGGCTCTAGCTCGCGCGGTGAGGTGCGCGGACCGTCGACGGAGACCGTAAGACGTAGGACGCATTCGCCCGTCGGCGTATCGCCGCCGATGCCCACCCAGGCGATGACCACGGCCAGCAGTGCGGCACTCGCGCCGGCGATGATCAACGCTAGGTGGCGTTTGGGTGGTGGAGGGTCCACTACCTGTGGGTCCTGGGTGTGCGCCCCGCCGCTACCAGGCGCGCCGATACGATCCTCGAGGTCGCGTCGCAGGAGAGTGAACTCGGGCGCGTCCGCCTTGCCGGACCAGCGCGAGAAATCGAGCGTGTGCAAGCCCTGAAACCGAAACGGCAGCTCGCAATCATCGAGGCACAGGGGCACGAGCTTGCGCTCCTTGAGGCCGAAGGACGCCTCATCGCGGATGTAGCGCGACTCGACCGCCGCCCGCGACCACAGCACCACCACGCAGCGGCTGCGCGCGAGCGCGTTGCCGATCACGTCGTCGAAGCGCTCGCCGCCGCGCAGCTCCGGGTCCCACCACACGTCCCAGCCCACCTGCTCGAGCGCCTGCGCCACGCGACCGGCCTCGCGGCGTTCCTCGCGCTTGTAGCTCAGGAAGATGTCGGGGCGGGGGGCCTCGTCGGTCGGGGTGCTCACGCCGGGTGATCCTTCGGGTCCTTTGAGCTACAGCGCTGGGGGCTGGCAGGCTCCCTCACGCGTGGTCTGCGCAAACCGCGCCACGCCTCGCTGGAGCTAACGCGATAATCCGATGTTACGTCGCCCCACGGGCCTGACAAGTCGTGTGGGCACGGCCGCCCCTCGTAGGTACCCCCACGGCCTTCGAGAGTTCACCGTTTGCCGAGGAAACGTGAATGCCACGTGCTTGGAACGACTCCAGGGGGTAGCGATCCAATGCGTGTCGGGCTAGTGTCCGCAGCGGCCAGCCGCCGCGCCACGCTTCGCCAGCCGCCAAGGTGTGAATCGAACATCGTGCAGTTGCAGCACTCCCCCATTGTGCGCTCGCTCGTCGCGGCCGCCGTCGCCTTCACTTTCTACGCCGCCTGGGCCTGGTGGGCGAACCGCATGCACTCCCCCAGCGCTCAGCTGATGGCCGCCCTCACGCAGGGGGCCTACAGCGCGTCGGTGACGCTCGCGCTCACCTCCGTGGTGGAGCTGCTCTACCGCGGGCGCCAGCCGCGGCGCGTGCGCTTCGCCCGCTGCGTGATTGGGAGCGTGGTCTTGCTCGTCGTCTCTTCCGTGGGCATCCACCTGCTCGCCGGCACCGCCGAACTCTGGCTGACGGTGTTGCCGAGTTGGATCTTCGGCTCCGCCTACGCGGTGGCCTACGCCATGGCCCTGTCTCGCGGCGACCGCGAGTGCGAAGAGACGGCGGCGGCGGGTGAGATGTCATGAGCGCCAACGCCCATCTGCCCCAGCGCATCTCCGTGCGCACCGTGGCCAACCGTTCGACGCAGCTCGGTCGACGCCTGAGCACCTTCGCGCCGGTGCTGGATCGCCTGTTGGGTATCCAGGCCATCGACCGCTTCTGTCAGGATCATCGCCTCTACGGCTTGTCGCCCACCACCTTTGCGGATCGGGCCCTCGATGCGCTCGGCGTGACGATCGAGGGCGGCGATGGGCTCGCTCAGCGCGTGCCGCGCGAGGGCCCGGTGATCGTGGCCTCCAACCATCCCCACGGCGGCATCGAGGGGCTGGTGCTGGTGCGACTGCTCACGGCCCTGCGCCCGGACGTGAAGATCATGGCGAACACGGCGCTGCGCGTGTTCTCCGAGCTCGCGCCCCTCTCCATCTACGTGAACCCCCTCGCGCCCGGCGATCCCGCCAACCGCAAGGGTCTGCGCGCCTGCCTCGATCACCTCAACGACGGTGGCCTGCTGCTCATATTTCCGGCCGGTCGCACCTCCTTCTACCAACCAGAACTTGGCTACATCGCGGACAGTTCGTGGAACACCGCCCTGGGCCGTCTGGCGCGCCGTACCGATGCGCAGGTGCTGCCCATGCGCTTCATGGGCAAGAACAGCCGGCTCTTCTACGGCCTCGGCAGCCTCTGGTATCGCTTCCGCCTGCTGATGCTCGCACGGGAGTTGATGAACAAGGCCGGGCAGACCATCGAGCTGCGCGCGGGCCAGCCGATCGCAGCGCGCGACCTCGATCGCCTCGACGGCGCCGGGCTCACGCATTACCTGCAGGTGGAGAGCGCGGCCCTCGCCGCGCCAAGCTGCCCTGGGCCTGCAGCGGTAAAGGAAGCGCCTTTGGCACCTGGACAATCGCCGACCGCGATCGAGCGGGAGATCGCCGCGCTGCCGGCCGACCAGCGTCTGCTGAAGGCGCACGATTGCATCGTCGCCTACGGCCGCGCGGCGCAGCTGCCGACGCTGGTGGCGCAGATCACCCGTGAGCGCGAGCGCACCTATCGCATCGAAGACGAGGGCAGCGGTGAGCCGGTCGATACGGATCACTTCGATGACCGCGTGACGCATCTGTTCTGCTGGAACACGAAGGCCCAGGCCCTGGTCGGCGCCTATCGTATCGCTTGCCGCGAGACCCTGGCTGCGGACGGCGGGACGTACCTAAGTCGCGTATTTGCCTTCGATGACACCTTCATCGCCTCGCGGGCACCGGCGATCGAACTCGGCCGCTCCTTCGTGGTGCCCGAGTTCCAGCGCAGTCGCTACGCGCTGGACCTGCTCTGGCGTGGCATCGGCGGCTACCTCAAGGCCCACCCTCGCTACGAGCTCATGTACGGCACGGTGTCACTGACCCGTCGGTACGATCCGGTCTCGATCGCCATGATGTGTGATGTGCTGATCGATGCGCCGGAGGGGGTGTCCGCTCGCGTGCCCCTGGCGAACGTGCTGCCGCCGGAATGGCATCAGTTCCGCCGCGAGCACCCGCTGGACCTCACCACGCTGAACGCCCTCATCGCCGCCCGCGAACCGGACGGCAAGGGCGTGCCGGTGCTGCTGCGCCACTACGTGGCCCTGAATGCCCGCTTCCACGCCGTGGCCGTGGACGAGACCTTCGCGGCGACACCGGGCCTGCTGCTCAGTGTTTCGCTGGCGGATCTGCCGGCGACCAGGCGGCGCCGCTACCTGGGCTAGGCACCGCCGCCCCCGCCGCGGCGGGGCGCAAGCGACCCGCGACGCCGTACACGAGCCCGAGCACCGCGGGCAGGAAGAACAGCGTGATCACGGCCGAGGACAGCAGGCCGAAGAGCACCACGGCGCCCACGCCGCGGTAGAGCTCCGAACCGGCGCCGGGGATGAACACCAGCGGTGAGATGCCGATCACGGTGGTGATCGTCGACATCATCACGGCGCGCAGGCGCGAGTGCGTGGCCTCGAGGATCGCTTGGCGTGGCGCGAGCCCCGATTGCACCCCGCTCATGGTCTTCTCCACGATGAGGATGGGGTTGTTGACCACCGTGCCCATGAGGATCAGGAAGCCGAGCATGGTGATCATGTCGAAGGGCTGAGCGAAGCCCTCCAGCCCCACGAGCGGCAGCGCGGCACCGAATTGATTCAATAGCCAGAGCCCGACGATGCCGCCGGAGATGCCGATCGGCACCACCAGCATGATCACCAGGGGGAAGCCCCAGTGGCGCAGGATAGCCACCAGCAGCAGGTAGGCGATCAGGGCGGAGATGGCGAAGTTGCTGGCGAGGGCACGCTGGGTGGCGGCGAGGCGATCGCTGGCGCCGGAGAGGCGCATGTCCACGTTGCTGGCGATGAGCCCTTCGGCCCGCAAGGCGGGGATCAGCTTTTCCTCTACGCGCGCGACGGCACCCTCCAGCGGCACCTCCCGCGGCGGCACGATCGACACCGTGACCGTGCGGAAGCCGTCCACGCGGCGGATCACGTCGGTGCTGCGCGTCTCGCGCACCTGGGCGATGGCGTTCAAGGGCACCACGGCGCCCACGGGGGCGAACACGAGGATGTCGGCGAGGTCCTGGGGTTGGCGCACCGTGCCCTGGGTGCCGTAGAGGTACATGTCGATCTTGTCGTCGTCGAGGAAGAACTCGTCGACGAAGGCGCCGTCCGTGAGCGCCCACACGGCGTAGCCGAGTTCGGGCGCGCTGAAGCCGAGCTCCGCGGCGCGGGTCCAGTCCGGGTGCACTTCCAGCACCGGTTGGCCCAGCGTGAGCCCTGAGGGTTCGGCGCGCACCTGTGGCTGGCGGAACTCATTCTTGGCGCCGTTGAACAAGGCGAGGGCCGCGTCGTAGAGGCCGGCGAGATCGGGGCCCGTGATGTCGACGTTGATGCTGCGCGTGCCGCCCTCGTTGCCGGCGAAGATCGAGCCGCGGCTGACGAAGCCGTTCATGCCCGGCACCTGCTCGAAGCGCGCCGTGAGCTTCTCGATCAGGGCGCCCATGTCCTGGCGGCGGGTGGTTTCGATGACGAAGGTGACGCCGGTCTGGCGGGCGAACTGGAACATGTAGTCCATCGCCGGGTAGTCCATCTCGCCGCGATCGAACTCGCCGGGGTCGCGGCCCAGGTGCGGTTTGAGCTCATCGCCGATCTCGTCCATCACCGCGCGGATCTCTTCGAGGTTGGTGCCGGGCGGCGGGAAGAGGCGCGCGAAGGCCTTCTTCTCCTCGCCCTCGGGCAGGTACTCGGCCTGGGGCGTGAGGAAGGCGAGCACCGCGCCGGTGGTGGCAAGCAGGGCGATCACCAGCGTTAGCTGACGCATGGGGCGGTCGGCGACCCAGCGCGCGTTGGCCAACACCATGGCCGTGAGCCCCTTCGTGCGCCCTTCGCCCGCATCGTCGGGCGCTTGCGTCGGGCGGAAGCTGAGCGCCTTGGCGGCGGACGGCACGACGGCGATGGCCACCAGCATCGACATGAGGATGGAGCTGGAGATGGCGACGGCAATGTCCGAGTAGAGCTGCCCCGCCTCCTCGCGGATGAACAGCACCGGCAGGAACACGAACACCGTGGTGAGGGTGGAGGCGAGGACGGCGCGCCACACCTCGCTCACCCCCTCCAGCACGGCCTGCAGGCGATCCTGCCCCCGCGACAGGTGGCGGGCGATGTTCTCCAGCACCACGATGGAGTTGTCGAGGGTCATGCCGATGGCGAAGGCCACGCCGGCCAGAGAGATCACGTTCACCGTGCGGCCTGTGAGCAGCAGACCGATGAAGGCGGCCAGGGTACACACGGGGATGCCGATGGCGCCGACCAGCGTCGCGCCGATCGAGCGCAGGAAGACGAACAACACGAGCGTCGCCAGCACGCCGCCGAGGGCGAGGTTGCTGCGCACGTTCACCACCGCGTCCTCCACGTAGCGCGCATCCTCGGTGACGATGCGCGCCTGCAGGCCGATGCTGCCGAGGTAGCCCTCGTTGAGGCGCTCGAGCTGGTCGCGCACGGCGTTGCGCACGCCCACCACGTTGGCGCCGGGGATGCGGCGCACGGCCATGCTGAGCACGGGCAGGGTGTCGACGCGGTTGACGTAGCGCAGCTCGGACTGGTCGAGGGAGACGGTGGCCACGTCGCGCAGGTAGACCGGGGCGCCGTTGCGCTGGGCGACGATCATGTCCTCGATGTCGTTCAGGGTCTCGAAGCGACCTATCGTGCGGATCAGGTAGCGTGCCTTGCCGGCGTCGAGGTCGCCGCCGGAGGTGTCGCGGTTGCGGTTGCGGATTGCCGTGCGCAGGGCGGCGAGGCTGATGCCGCGCTCGGCCAGGCGGGCGGGATCGACGCGGATGTGGATCTGGCGCTCGGCGCCGCCGCGCAGCTCGGCCTCGGCGACGCCGGCCACGCGCTCCAGGCGCGGGCGCACGTTGTCGTCGAGGTAGTCGCGCATGGAGTAGAGGTCGAGGCCGAAGGGGTTGCCCGGCAGGGTGGTGATGCCGACGAAGATGAAGGGGCTGTTGGAGTAGGCGTCGGCGACGATGCGCGGCTCGTCCACGTTCTCGGGGTAAGACGGCACCTGGGAGAGGCTGTTGTTGACCTGGATCAGGGCCTCGTTGAGGTCCGTGCCGCGGGCGAGTTCGAGTTCGATCTCGGCGCGGCCCATGGAGGCGCGGGAGATCATGCGCTCGATGCCCGTGATGCCGCGCAGGTAGTCCTCCTGCTCGATGAGGATCTCGCGCTCCACGTCCTGGGGCGTCGCGCCGGGCCAGCCGGTGACGATGGAGATGACGCGCACGTCGAGGTCGGGGATCAGCTGGATCGGCACCCGCACCAGGGCGAGCACACCGAACAGGCAGGCGAGGAGTGTGCCGACCGCCACCAGGATGGGGTTGCGCAGGAGAAACTGGAACACGAGCGGCGACCCTCCTGGCCGGTTAGTCGAACGATTAGCTGTGCTAGCTGCTGCCCGACGGCGTGTTGACGAGGCGCACGGACTGCCCCGCGCGCAGGGTCTCGTTGCCGCGGATCACCACCTGCTCGCCGGCCTGCAGGGGATCCCCGCCGACGATCTCCACCAGCGCGTCGAAGCTGCGCCCTAAGCGCACGGCCACCGGCTCCACCGTGCGATTGCCGTTGTTGCCCCCGCGGATGACCCACACGCGCGTCACGCCGTCCGGCCCGCGGGCGACGGCGTCGCGGGGCACGGCGAGGGTTTCGCCGCGGCGCTCACCGGTGACCTGCAGGGACACGCGGGCGGACATGCCCGGCGTGAGGCGACGGTCCCGGTTGTCGAGTTCGAGCAGCACCGGGAAGGCGCGGCTGGACGCGCTCGCCACCGGCACGCGAATGCTCACGGCGGCACGCCAGGGCTCGTTCGGGTAGGCGTCGAAGGTGACTTCGGCGTTGGTGCCGACGGCCACGCGCGGGTACAGGGCCTGCGGTACGTCCACGCGGACCCGCACCACGTCCAACTCCTGCAGCTCCACCACCGTCGCGCCCGGCTGCAGCCACTCGCCGGCCTCCGTGCTGCGCGTGGCGACCACGCCGGCAAAGGGCGCCGCGATGCGATGGCGCGAGAGCAGCGCTTCGCGCAGGGCGAGGGCCGCCTGGTTGCGGGCGAGGACGGCGCCGGCCTGGTCCACCTCGGCGACGAGGGACTCGTACTGGCTCTCGGCCACGTTGCTCTTAGCCAGCAACTCGCGCGCTTCATCGCGGCGCCGTTCGGCATCGGCAAGGGCCGTTTCAGACTGGGCGACCGTGGCTTGGGCGGCCTGCAGATTGGTCAGGGCAATCGTGGCGTCGAGCTGGGCGATCGCATCGCCGGCGGCCACTTCGTCGCCGACGTCGACGGCGAGGGAGGCGACGTAGCCGGCCAGCTCGGCGGAGATCTGCGAGACGCGACGGGCCAGCACCGTGCCCGTGAGGGGCACCTCAGCGGCGGTCGGTGCGCGCTCCACGTCGGCCGCGATGACGGGTGTCGCTGCGCCGCTCCCCGGCTGTGCCGACGCACCGGTCACCCACATCACGCCCACCACCGCTGCGCCGATCGCACGCAACGGGAAGGCGTTCAGGGCCCATGAGCGGCGTGCGCGATGGACTCGTTGACGTGTCTGCTGCATAGCGGCGGAGTGTACACGAAGGCTCGCTGGGGTCAGGGCGCAAGCCTTGAGGCAAGGCGACTTTCGCCATTGACCACGGTTGCAACGACCTTTACTTCGACGATCGCGGTGTCTCACCGAGGGCGCCGTAGGTGACCAGGCGGAAGCGGGCGCCCTCGGCGGCGCGCATACGCTCGGCGATCACGCCGTGGAGTTCCTCGTCCCAGGCGGTCCAGCGGTCGACGAAGGCGTTGGCCGCGTCGCGATCGCCCACGTACTGGATGGCGAGCACCTCTTCGAGCAGCGACGAGACGGCTTGCGGGTAGCGCGCGTAGTCGATGGCGAGCTGTCCGTCCTCGAAGCGCAGCAGGCCCTGATCGAGGAACCAGTTCCATTGGATGAGCTGCATCGTGCCGTAGGCCTGATCCCGCCGTGGCCGGTTCTTCTGCAGCACGCGGCGGATGCCGCCGGCGTAGATCGAGCGCAGGCGTTGCGGGGAGTGGTAGCCGGTCTCGGCGAGGCGAGGGGCGGCGAAGAGGGACACTAGGTCGGACTTCATCTCCTCGAAGAGGTCGGCCGCATCCTGCAGAGCGGCGTCGATATCGCCGCCGCCGCGGGTCTGGTCGGGCCCTAGGTAGTGGCCGATCTCGTGCCAGAGGGTGCGGTAGAAGTTGCCGTCGATGTCGAGGTCGTCGTGGTGGGCCGGCGCGGTGGCGGCGAGGAAGGCCTTGCGCGATTCGGCGAAGAGCTGCTCATTGCGCAGGATGTTGGCGCGGATCAGGATCGTGCGCCCGTATTGGCGCGAGAGGTGGCCTTCGTTGGGCAGGATCGTGGCCGTGTTGGTGCCGCGGGACTGGCCGAAGTCGGCGACCACGCGGTAGACGCCGACGGGGATTCTGGATCGCACCTGCTTGTGGGCGTCGTAGGGCAGGGCGTTCTCGATCGCCTGGATGTCACCGATCGCTTCTGCTAGCTCGTCGCTCTTGGCGCGATCGCGCTGCAGGAGGGAGAGGGAGAAGAAGCTCTTCACGCCGTAGAGGGCGTCGTCGTAGGTCTCGTAGGCGCCGATCTGGGCGTTGAGGTTGCCCTTGAAGTCGCCCGTCACCCACGAGGCGTCGCCGCCGTCGTAGTCGTCGGCGAGCAGATCGCGGGCGCGAAGGCGCAGGTAGCGGGCGAAGGCCGGGTCCTCCGCGGCGATCAGGGACGCGGCGGCGTGCAGGCGTTGGTAGACGTAGAAGATGTCCTTTGCGTAGGCCACCGAGTAGGGCAGGGGGAAGTAGTTCTCGGCGGTCTGCACGGTGAGGCGCAGGCCGGGGTGGAGCGTGTCGAGCGCCGGGTAGCGGTCGAGGGTATCGAGGGCTGCCTGCCGGTTCTCCGGGGTGGCGGCCTGCACCACGGCGCGCAGGTGGAGTAGGTCGTCCCGTTCGCCCGGGTTGGCCTCGAAGTAGCTGTCGAGCGTGGCGCGATCGAGGCCTTGGCTGTAGACGTTCTTGCCCTTGGCCTCCGCGGACACGGCCAGGAAGGGCTGGCGCTCGTTGCTTAAGGTAGTGGCGATGGGGCCCTTCATGACGCGGAACAGGTCGCGCAGATAGGCGGGCGTCCCCTCGCTCGCCACCGCCGCTTCCGCGGCACGGCCCTGCGGGTGACGTTGCTCCAGGTACAGGGTATGCAAGCGATGGCCCGCCTCGATGAGTTGCTGGGCGGCGGCGCGCTCGGCTTCCGTGTAGCCGGCGGCGTCGTAGTCCAGGTGCAGGTAGAGCGTCTTCTCGAGGACGGGCGCCGCCGTGGCGGCGTCCCAGGCGCCCGCCATCACGTCGTCGTCGGCGAGGGCGGCGGCGGTGCTCAGGCAGGCGGCGAGAGCGGGCGCGGCGAGGGCCGTAAAACGCATCGAGATCTCCCGAAATGTGCGATAGATGGGTGGTTTCGGCGTGAATTATCGCCTATCTCGGCGTATCCGACGCCCCAGGACCGAACCGTTCAGGGGCAGGTGACCGCCAGTTCAGGCGGTGTTCAGAATCACGCGCCTATGCTGTCCCCAAGCTACCCCGACTGCCCCGCAAGGGAGGGCAAATGCAGATACCTCAACGTTTACGCGAGGCCACGGCCGTGTGCTTGGGCGCCCTCGCGACCCTGAGCCCCGTCCTCGCCCAGGAGGTGATCGTCGATCATCCGCCGCCGACCTACGGCGACGAGGTCGATACCGTCTGGGTGGATGCCGACGCGCGCGTGCCTTCGGACCGCCAGGACGCGAACGATCGCGCCGTCCGCGGCTATTCCTTCGCCGAGCTGGAGACGCTGGTCGGCCCCTACGCCCTGTACCCCGACGATCTCCTCGCGATCGTCCTTCCCGCGTCCACCTACCCGTTACAATTGGTGGAGGCGAAGCGCTTCCTGGAAAACGTGGACCTCGGCGCACAGGCCGACGTGCCTGCGCACTGGGACGACGCCATCGTGGCGCTGCTGAACTACCCCGACGTGATCGAGCTGATGGACCAGGACCTCGACGCCACCTGGCGTTTGGGTGACGCCGTGGTGCACCAGCGCGAGGACGTGCTGGACGCCGTGGAGCAGTTCCGCCTGCGCGCCTACGACGCCGGTAACCTGCGCTCGGATCAGCACCAGCTGGTGAACGTGGAGGACGACATCATCACGGTGGAGCCGGTGGATGATGAGGTGCTCTACGTGCCCGACTACGAGCCGAACCAGGTGGTGGTGTATCAGCGCCAGCCCACGCGCGTGTTCCGCTACTACCCGCGGCCGTGCCCGATCTACTACTACCCATACCCCGCGAGCTATCGTTTCTCATCGTCACGTTTCTGGGGCGTGACCAGCTGGTTCAGTATCGGCTGGGGCGCATCGAGCCTGTTCGTGCATGATCGCTATCACCTCACCCACCCGTTCTACGGCTACCGCTACGCGTCGCCCTTCTACCGCACGCCGATCGTGGCCGCGCCGGTGGTGGTACAGCCGGTGATCGTGAATCCGGGCGCCAACCGTTGGCGGCCGGGGCCGCGCTACGGGGATCGTCCGCGCGGCCGTGACCGCAGTCGTGAGGTGCGCGATGCGGTGCCGCCGCCGTCGCGGGCGATTTCGCCGACCCGTGCACCCACGCCGGCGCGCACCGTGAATACCCGCCGCTACGACAGCGATACGCGTGATGGTGGCGTGGAGCGCTTCAGCGTGCGCGGTGAGCGTGATCCGGACGTCCCGCGCTTGCGCACGGTGCCGCGGACCGCGTCGGCCACGGCGAGCTCGCGGTCTGCGCGGTCGTCAACGACGCGTGAGTCGAAGCCGCAGACCGTGCGGGTGCCGCGTGAGGTGAAGCCGCAGCGGGCGTCGTCGACGCTGACGTCGTCGCGGTCGACGGCGGTGGAGCGTGATGCGCGGCCGCAGCGGTCGACGCGGGAGGAGGCGCGGTCGTCGTCCCGTCGTAGTGCGTCGTCGAGTCGCAGTGCGTCGTCGAGCCGTAGTGCGTCGTCGAGCCGTAGTGCGTCGTCGAGTCGCAGCGCCAGCGCGTCCTCTTCCTCACGCTCGAAGCCGAAGGCCTCGTCCTCCTCGAGCCGGTCCGCGCCGCGCGCTAAGCCGCGTTCGTCGAGCAGTAGCAGTAGTCGGGCTCAGCCCAAGCGCTCGACCAGCTCGCAGTCGACCAGGCACAAGCAACGCCAGTAGGCATACCCACCACCGCTCGCCGGGATCACGTCGACCCGGTGGGCTCTCCACCGGTCAGCTGCGACGCAACCGCTGCGGGCGTGACCGCGGCACCTGAACGATCTCGCCGCGCGCCTCCAGATCTTGCTTCACCGTGGTGACGTACCAGCCTCGGGACACGTCGGCGGTGAACACCTGCCGATCGAGGTGAGGCTCCACCAGGGTCTTGAGATCACCGAAGGCGACGCCCTCGTCGTCCTTGGGGATGACCCGCAGCAGTGCCGCGCGCATGCCGTCGTACTTGGTCTTTTCGATGTTCACCCCCTGCTTGCCTTGGGGGTGCAGGGTCATGACGCGTTCCTCGGTCGTCTCACTCATCATCGTCTCCTAGTGGGCCGTTTGGTAAATAAGGTAGCGCTCAGCGAGCGGGACTGACGCCATGGCGGTGTTGGTCAAGCGCAGCCATAGCGCTGCTATGCCTGCGCTCGCCCGCCTTGCCCTGACGCCAGTCCCGCTCGCTGAGCGCTACCTTATTTACCAAACGGCCCACTAGAGAATAGGCGCAGGATGCGAACCCAAAGGCCTTGTTCGCTCTCCATGCAGGCCTGATCGGTCGGCGTGGGGCCGGCGGTGTCGTCGAGCAGGGCGGGCAGTCGCTTGCCGTAGAGCGTGCGATTGCCGATCTGCAGAATCCGTTGCACGAGGCGCGCCTTGAGGCCGCGGAAGCCGGAGTGCTCCATGTGCAGGCGGGTGCCGTCGCCTTCGGGCGCGAGCGTGAAGCGCACGTGCGTGTCGAGGGGGCCGCCGCGCCAGGAGAAGGCCAGGGTGCTGGGGGCGTCTAGCTCGAGCACTTCGCAGTGCACGACGCCGTCGAAGCCGGGGCCGGGCTCCGTGCGGAAGGTGAAGCGATGGCCTATCACCGGCGCAAAGTCGTTGGGCATCAGCCAGCGCGCGAGCAGCTCCGGCGTAGTGAGTGCGCGCCAGACGGCCTCGGGCGGGTGCGGGTAGAAGCGGTCGACGCGGCATACGCCTCCTCCCGTGCTCATGGCGCGGCTTCCTCGTCGAGCACGGCGCCGAGGGCGTCCAGGCGCTCGTTCCAGAAGCGTTCGTAGTGCGCCACCCAGTCGGCCACCGAGCGCAGGCCTTCGGCTTGCAGCGAGTAGTGCCGTTGGCGGCCGGCGGAGCGGGCCTCGACCAGGCCGGCCTCACGCAACACCTTGAGGTGCTTGGAGAGGGCGGGCTGGCTGAAGCGGAAGTGGGCGAGGAGATCGTTGACCGTGCGCTCGCCCTCGCTCAACAGGTCGAGGATGGCGCGGCGGCTGGGATCGGAAACGGCGCGAAACACGGTGTCCATGCGTCGAACAATATATAACCATATGGCTATGTGTCAACGGCCATCCCCGGCGAGCCGGTGTTGTGCCGCGCACCTGGTCTGACAGGCGCTGCCATCCGCCTCGCAAGGTGCTGACCACGCGGCGAATCGGCGAGCCGCGGTGATACCATGATGCCCCCTCGCCACCGCACTTTGACCCGCCCTGTGCTGACCCTCCTGCTCAACGCCCGGCTCGCCACCGTGCAGCCTGCCGACGCCGCGCACACGCTCCTGATCGGCGGCGGCAAGGTGCTGTGGCTCGGCACCCACGCGCCGCGTTTGGACGACGCGCTGGAAGTGGACGTGGTGGATCTGGACGGTGCCCTGACCCTGCCGGGCCTCATCGATGGGCACACGCACATGACGGGGGGCGGTGGCGAATCGGGCTTCTCGAGCCGCGTGCCGCCGGTAGCCCTGAGCCACTACACCTCTGCGGGGGTGACCTCCGCCGTGGGCCTGCTCGGCACGGACGACACCACCCGCGACACCCAATCCCTGGTGGCGGCCGCTCGCGGCCTGCGCGAACTCGGCTTGGGCGCCTGGTGCTACACGGGCGGCTACCACGTGCCGCCCGTCACCCTCACGGGCAGCGTGCGCGGCGACATCGTCAACATCGATCCGATCCTCGGCGTGGGCGAACTCGCCCTGAGCGATCACCGCTCGAGCCAGCCGACGGTGGAGGAGCTGCTGCGCATCGCCAGCGACTGCCACGTCGCAGGGCTCATCACCGGCAAGGCGGGCATCTGCCACCTCCACCTCGGCGATGGTCCGCGCGGCCTCGCCCTGGTGCGCGAGGCCTTGGCGATGAGCGAGCTGCCGCCGCGGGTGTTCAATCCGACGCATATCAATCGTCAGGTGGCGCTCTTCGAAGAGGCCCTGACCCTGGCCCGCAGCGGCTGCTACGTCGACATCACGGCCTACGAGCTCGCCGATGGCGAAGCCGGCTACGGCGCCGTGGAGGCGATGGAGCGCTACCTCGCGAGCGATGCGCCGCCCGATCGCATCACCATCAGTTCTGACGGCGGCGGCTGCCTGCCCCAGTTCGACGACGAGGGCGTGCTCACCCACATGGATATCGGCACCCCCGCGACCCTGGCCGGCACGCTCAAGGCCCTGCTGCAGCACGGCGCGGACCTGCAGCGAACGGTGGCAGCCTTCACCGCCAACCCGGCGCGCCTGCTGCGCCTGCCCGGCAAGGGCGTGATTGCACCGGGCGCGGATGCGGACCTGGTGGTGCTCGATGCGCAGTACGATATCGACGCGGTGATGCTGGGTGGCACCTGGCACCGCCGCCACGGCGAGCAGCTCATCCGCGGCCCCTTCGAACAGCGATAGCAACGAGGACTTGCGACACCGATGCCCCCGGCGAAGAGCGTAGAGAACACCGAGCGCGGCCTGATCATTCCGATCGGCGGCGCGGAGGAAAAGCTGCAGGACCCGAAGATCCTGGACCGTTTCGTGGAGGAGTGCGGCGGCGGCAATGCGCGCATCGCCATCATCCCCACGGCCTCGGAACTCGAAGACACGGGGCGTAACTACGAGAAGCTATTCCGCCGCTTAGGCATTCCCCACGCGCAGGTGCTCAAGTTCGAGACCCGCGCCGAATGCACCGATGGGGAAGATCTCGAATACATCCAGCGCGCCGACGGCGTGTTCATGACCGGCGGCAACCAGCTGCGCCTGTCGACGACCCTGGGCGGCACGGAAGTGGCGCGCCTCATCCGCCGCCGCAACGCCGAGGGCATGCACGTGGCGGGCACCTCGGCCGGCGCCGCCTTCATGCCCGAGCACATGATCGCCGGCGGCTACGAGGGCTCGACGCCCATGCCCGACATGGTCACCCTGGCGCCGGGCCTCGGCCTCACCAATGCCTTCATGATCGACCAGCACTTCCGCCAGCGCGATCGCCTGGGCCGCCTGCTCACCGCCCTGGCCTACAACCCCTTCGTGGTGGGCATCGGGCTCGACGAGGACACGGCGGCGTTCATCCGTCCCGGCGATTCGCTGGAAGTGGTCGGCAGCGGGGGCATCACGATCGTCGATCCCACCGAGCTCAGCCACTCCTCCATGGACAGTGCGCGACGCGGCGAGCCCGTGAGCCTGATCAACGTGCGTCTGCACATCCTGGTGCACGGCGGACGTTTCGATATTTCCACGCGCGAGGCGCATCCGCAGTAGCGATAGGCGCGGGAGCGCCGGCTGGGGCGTGTTGCGCAACGAACCGTGCGCCAGTTCGCGGTTCGCGCGGGAAGGCGATGCGCCAGGGTGTGGAAACGAGTCGTGCGTCCGGGTGAGAGCCACGGGCTTGCGTACCTTGGGGAATACACCGCCGCAACCGTGATACCGGGTCATGATGGCTACGGCTGACCACGACAACGCGATCCCCGCAGACGAGCTCGAGCGCCGACTGCTGCAGATCATGTTCAAGCACACGCCCACCGCCAGCGTGGGCGCGCTGCTGGTGTTCCTGATCGATCTGTACCTGTATCGCGAGGCCCTGCCGGGCGCCGTGCTGATCGCCTGGGGGGCGCTCTTCGCGCTGGCGTTCGTCGCTCGCTTCTGGATCTACGGACTCTACCTGCGCTCGCCGGAGCGCTTAGCGCCGTCCACCTATCGGTGGTTGTTTACCGGTTGTGTGGCGCTGCACGGCATCGCCTGGACGCCCCTCATCCACGGCGCGCTGAGCCTGGACGAGGCATCCATGCACATCTACGCCGTGCTGTCGGTGACGGGTATGGCCGGGGCTTCCCTGGGCTCCATGGCGGCCTGGCGCAGCATGTTCGCGGCCTTCGTGGCGCCGTTCGCCGTCGCCACCTTGAGCACCGTGGACCTCGCGTCCGGTCAGTGGGCGGGCACCCTCGCCCTGTGGACGGTGTTCTTCGGATTCATCTTCATGTGCTCGCGGGTGGTCAACACCACGCTCGTGGACGCCGTTCGCTCGCGCCTGCGCAATGAGGAGCTGGCCAACGAGTTGCGTCGCCTGGCCGAACGCGATCCCCTCACGGGCCTCTACAACCGCCGTCGCTTCGAGGACGAACTGGAGTCGGCGTGGGTCGCGGCCGAGCGGCGCGATCGTCGGGTGGGCGTGCTGATCGGCGACGTCGATCACTTCAAAGCCTACAACGACACCCTGGGCCATCAGGCCGGTGACGAATGCCTGCAGCAGGTGGCCAACGTGTTGAAGGATCTGCACCGGCGGGGCGAAGGCGTTCCCGCGCGTCTGGGGGGTGAGGAGTTCGTCGTGCTGCTGCGCGAGGTGCAGAGCGATACGCACCTGAAGACGGTCGCCGAGCGCATTCGCCAGGGGCTCGAAGACGAGAAGCTCACCCATCCGGCCTCACCCTTGAGCCAGCATGTGACGATGAGCGTTGGCGCGGCAACCGCGGCGCCTGGGGATGAGCACGCGTCCATGTCGATGCTGCTGGAGCTTGCGGATCAAGCCCTCTACCGCGCCAAGCAGGCCGGTCGCAATCAGACGATGGTCATTCCGACCGTACTCGGGGAATCCTCCGCCGAGCGCCCCGCGCTAAATGCGTAGCGCGCGGCGTTATCGCGTCATCGGGTGCCGCGCAATCTATCGCGACCGATCGGTCTAGCTCCCGCTCAGGCGGTTTCCCAAGATGTCGGTAAGCGCCGCGATTGCCTTTCTCGTATGATCGATCGGGCGTCCGGATCGGGCGAGTCCTCCGGAGATCGCCTTGGATCCTATCGAAGCGGGCGCGAAGCACGTCCAGGCCACTGGTTTGTTCGAAACCACGATGCTCACGGCGCAGCTGCCCAACGCCGAGGCACTCAACGCGAAGCTGCTCCAAACCGTGCTCGATCGAATGGGTGGGGATGCCGGCGTCGAACACTCCAATGTCCGGGGGTGGCAGTCCGCACCCGATATGCTGAGTGGGCGCTGGGGCGGCGAGAGTGCCGTGCAGGTGGCGCAGTTCGCGCTGGGCGCTTGCAATCGCTACTCCACCGATCTCAAGCCGGCGGACACGCCTCGCTTCGAATGGACCGCCGACATGTGGGCCAACGTCAATCGCGAGGGCGCCTCCAACAATTGGCACGTGCACCCGCAGGCCTTCTGGTCTGCCGTTTACTACGTGGCGGATGGCTACGCCAGTGCCGACGATCCTGCGCTCGGCGGCGAGATCGTGTTTCAAGACCCGCGATTCCCGATGAACCGCATGTTTTCGAGCGAGCTCGTGCCTCTGGCCTCATCCGGGCGTCCGCAGCATTGGTTCTCGAGTGTGCGACCGCGCGCTGGGATGTTGATCGCGTTCCCTTCGTGGTTGTTCCACAAGGTGCAGCCCTATCGTGGAGAGGGAACGCGCGTGAGTCTGGCGCTCAACATGACCGTAATGCCCGCGCGCCGGGGAGCGAGTGGGCTGGGCGCGGACAGCTGGCGCTAGTCTCCAGTCCGATCCATGCGAGGAGTTCTCGCGGCTCAGGGAGCCTCGTAGCGGCCGATCACCGCTAGTGTTTCCCCACGTAAGACCGGGGGCGCTTCCAAGCGAATCAGCAGCGTGCCGGCCATCGGCGCCCGCGCTTCGAAGATCCGCTCGCCATGCAAATTCGTCAGGTAACCGATCAGTTCGCCTTCGGTTACCGGTGTCCCAGCGTCGATCAGCGCCACCCACGCTCCCTCGGCGGGAGCGCTGATAGATCCGCGCTCGCGGATGAAGCGCGCGGGTGGCGGCGGATCGAGGTCAGCCGGCAGGATGCCGAGGTGGTCCATCACGCGCAGTAGCCCGTCTTCGATCTGTGCGATGGCGACTTCGTCGATGATGCCCATGCCGCCCGCCTCCACGTCGATGGAGGGGATGCCCTGCATCACGGCGGCCGATCCACCCCAGATCGCCTCCTCCGGCCCGCTAAAGGTGGACTGGAACTCCACGATGCTCGGCAGGCCGAAGGCGAGGGCCATGGCGCGCGAGGCGGCGATGGTCTGCGCCGTGCCGGACTTGGCGTAGTAACCCACCCACGAGGGCCGCAGCTGCTCGTTGCCGTCGCCCGAGTGCAGGTCGAGGGCGGCGTCGGCGTGGGGGTAGACGACGCTGGTCAGGGTGTGGGCGATGCGTTCGGTGAGTGTGCCGTCGGCGCGTCCTGGGAAGACGCGGTTGAGGTTCTTGCCGTCCGCCGGGCTCGAGTAGATGGTGCGACCGAAGTACGCCGGCACGTTGGCCGTGTGCACGAAGATCACCGCACCTTGCAGCTGCGTTGGGTCGAGGCGAGGGGCGAGGCGCTGGGTGGCGATGATGGGCGAGTACTCGGAGCCGTGCACGCCGGCGAGGGCGAGGAGCGTCTTCCCTGGCCGACTGCCTGCCACCACCGTGATGGGGATGGTGGTGGCGATGCTGCCCGCATCCACCGTGAGCGTGAGGGTGGTGCGTTCACCGTGGCGGGCCAGGGCGTTCGCGAGCAGGTCGGCGTTGGGGCTCGCCACGGCACTCGAGAGCATTCCAAGGGCTGCAGTCAGCAGGACCAACAGGCGCTGGCGACGGATCACGCGGGCGGCTCCTGGGGCAGGGTGTCGCAAGGGGTGTAGTTCGGCGTAGGGCCTCGCGGGGCCTCGCGGAACAGCGCGGGGTAGTAGTGTTCGCGCAGGTCGGCATGGAAGTCTCGCACGCACAGCTCGTAGCGCAGGTAGCCGTCGACGTTGGTCAGCGCCAGGCGTTCGAGGCCCCGCTCGACCAGCAGGGGCGGTGAGAGCAGGGCGATCCCCGCCATGATGCGGTCTCGCTTGCGCAGGGCCGTGCGCAGGGCCTGGGAGTCGTCCGCCACCGCCTGGTCACCTACCTGCTGAAACGCGTAGTACCACTTCCATTCGAAGGGCCGCTCCACCTGAGCGAAGTCGGTCCACTCGGGGTGTTGCTCGAGGAAGGGCGTCATGGTGGCGTCCTTCGGCAGATCCCAGGCGTCGTTCACCTTCTCGCGTTGGGCGAGGAGCAAGGCGCCGCCGCTCGGCACGCTCACGGCGCGCTCGCCGATCAAAGCCCCCACCGGCGGCAGGCAGATCACGGTCAGCGCCCAGAGGCCCACGAGCACCGTGGCCACGGTGGCGGCGGGGTCGACCCGTCGCGCCACGAACCAGCAGACGAGCGCCCAGAACGCGATGTGCACGCCGACCCATCCGAGCACACCCAACGTGGGTGTCAGGGGGGTGCCATTGATCACGGCGCCGCCGACCAGGGGAACGCCGAGGGCGATCCACAGCAGCCCCGCGCGCACCAGCGCGCGCCGGCGAAACACGCCGAGGCCATCCCGGGCGGTGGCGAGTAACCACTCCAGTCGGCCATGGCGTCGCTCGCGCGCGAAGAGGTCGTGCAGCAGTCCGATCACCAGCAGCGGTAACACGATGGCGGCGACGAAGGCGTAGTCCAGGCGTCCCGTTTCCACGAGCTCCGGATTGCCGGGGTCCGTCTCGTAGATCTGCCCCTCGATGGCCAGCATGCGCACCCGGTGTTGCCAGGGGTGCGTGGCCCTCGTGCCGAGGGCGGCGAAGGCGAGGGGAGACGGTGGCGAGTAGGTGAGGTGGAAGCTGTAGTACGCGACGCTCCCCGGATCCTCCGCGTGGGCCTCCAGCGAGGCGGCCCGTTCGCGCGCATCGTCGCTGCGCAGGGCCGCGATGTGCTCGCGTTGCAGTTGCACCTCCTGCGTACCCAGGGTCACCGCGAGGACCGCGAGCAGCGCTGCCAGGGCGAGGATGACGAGGGCGGCGCCGTCGCGGCCCAGCCACCACAGTTCGCGTCGTAGATCACCCATAGGAGCGCCTCGTGACGGTCAGGCTGGCGAAGGCGGTGAGGGCGCCCCACAGGATCAGCGCCAACAGTGACGGGGCGGCGCTCGCGAGTCGTGCCGGGGCGCTCGCCACCTCGAAGTGAAAGCTCTCGAGATCACGCCAGTGGTGCGCGCTGATGCGCGAGCGCCGCTCGGCGGCCGCGTTGCGGCTGCGGTTGATGTCGTCGGTGTAGCGCAGCTCGTTCGCGTGCAGGCCGTTCAGCTGCTGAACCAGCGCGAAGCGCGCGGCTTCGCCCTCTTGCAGGAAGCGATGGTGAGTGGCGAGATCCGTACCGGCGCCCACGCGGGAGAACTGGCGCAGGGCCAGCTGCGGCGACAGGAGCCCGAAGGTGCTGAGGCGCCTTGCCTGACGTTGCTCGTAGGCATGACGTTGGTCGGCGTAGCGATTCATGAGCTCGGTCAAATCGGCCTCGGCGGATTGCGCCACCACACCCCGGAAGTTGACGGGCAAGTCCTCGACGCGCTCGACCTCGTACTCCTCGAGCAGGTTGGCGCGCAGGCGGGAGAAGGCGGGGTCGTTTTCGTTGTGGCCATCGCCGAGCGATCGCAGCTCTTGGGCGAGGGCCACATCATCCGCCAGGCGACTCGCCGTCGGCAGCGTGGCGCGCACGAGCGAGGACGTGGTCGGCGGCAGCACCAAGGTCACCAGCGCCCAGGCGCCGAGGGCGAGCGCCAGGCTGACCGCGCTGCGCGTCACCGCGGCGGAGAGGGCGAGGGTGCCCAGGGCCCAGATCGAGAGGTAGAGCGCATAGGCCAGGAAGTAGACGCCGACCAGGGGCAGCGATTCGCCGGCGAGGGCCGCGCCAAGGGACACCAGCAGGAGCGGGACCAGCAGCAAGCCGACGGCGCTGAGCAGCGCCAGTGCCTTGCCCGCCCACAGGGTCGAGGCCGAGACGCCGCTGCTCACCAGGGCGATGCCCGTGCCGCCCTCCCGTTCGCGGGTCAGGGCGCCGTGGGCCATCAGCACCAGCAGCAGGGGCAGGATGATCTGGTAGACGAACGCTGGGGTTAGGTGGCCGAGGGCTCCCGAGCGGGCGTCCGCGTGAGCCGGTGGGAAGGCGGCGGAGTTCTGCCGATGGCCTTCCAGGAAGAGGGCGGTGCCGGTAACGCGATCGACGCCCGGGTCGATCACCGCCAGCGGTGGCGGCGCGCGGAACACGTAGTGGCCGTAGTGCACCATCCGGTGGGGGTGGCGATCCGGCTGCGTGGTGAACGCGGTCTCGGCCGCCGCTTGCAGCTCGCTGCGCTGGGCGGCCTGGGCCTGCACGCGATCATAGGTGACGGCGATGGCGCTCACGAGGAGGATGAGACTCAGGACCGCGGCTGCCCGCAGCAGCTTCGAGCGTTGCCAATAGCGCCATTCGTCGCGCGCGATGAGGCGGGCTGCGGCCATCATGAGGCGGCTCCCGCGGCGAACGCCTCGTGCACGGCGTCGACGGAGATCGCTTCCTCGTCCGTCGCCCTAAAGGTGCCCACGAGCTGTCCCTTCTGCAGCAAGCCGATGCGCTTGGCCACCTGACACGCGCCGTACACATCGTGGGTGACCATGAACACGGTGGTGCCACCGGCGGAGAGCTGGCCGATGAGGGCGTTGAATTCGTCGATGGCCACCGGATCGAGGCCGGAGGTGGGCTCATCGAGTAGCAGCACCGGGGTTTCGCGGAGGATGGCGAGGGCGATCGCCACCTTCTGACGCATGCCCTTGGAGTAACCGTCCAGGCGCCGCGAGCGGGCCGCGGCGTCCAGGCGTACCCGATCCAGGGCGGTATCGATGGTCTGTGCGCTCGGTTTCACACCGGCGATAGCTAAGAAGTAGCGTAGGTTCTCGTACGCATCGAGGTGCGGGTAGAGCGAGGCGGTCTCTGGCAGATACGCCGCGAGGCGCCGTACGGCGTCCGGGTCGTCGGCGACGGACACGCCCTTGACCCAGGCTTCGCCGCCCTGCGGCGCGCAGAAGCCGAGGAAGGTGAGCAGTGTGGTGGTCTTGCCGGCGCCATTGCCGCCAAGCAGGGCAAACACCTCCCCGGGGGCGACGTCCAGATCGAGGCCTTCGAGGGCCAGGTGGCCGCCGCGCTCGACGGTGAGTTGCCGGGCGCGCAGGGCGGGGTCCGCGGGGCCGGGGGCTGGGGATGAGGGCATCTTCAATTCCTGAACGGGGAGAACGGGGACCGGGCGTCGTGCCGTCGGCCAGCAAGGTGATCTTGGAATTTCGCAGGGAACGCGCATGCATCGCCCCCGGCACGAGCCGTGGCTCCGGCGCGCGTGGGGAGCGCTAGATGCCGGGCGGGCCGGTGGGGGGTGGCGAGACGACGCGGGACAGGGGGTGCGGCCTGCCGTCGCGCGGGAGGCTCGCCCTGTGGGTGGGGTTCAGGCGGCAGCGCGTGGCTGTGCGTCGGGGGCCGAGGGGAGAGTGCTCGACGTCATCGTCCCACGCGCCGATGACGCACATGGAGCCGTCGTGATCGTGGTCAAGGGCGCCGTGGGTGGACGCGTGGCCCACCGAGAGCGCCAGGGCACAAAGGAATGCGGCAACCGCCAGCCAGCGCGTCCTGCGATGTGTTGTGCTGCACCACATGGCCAAGATTTCAGCATAGTTTGCCGTTCAGGCGCCATCGGTGGCCTCGCGCCGGTATCCACCGCTACCGGTTGCGCCACGCCCGATGCCGCCGGGTCAAACTTGTGACGTGCTTCACAGTTTGGCGTTTTGGTCAGGCCAAACCCCCGTAGGGGCTAGTGTGGCGTGTCCCATCCCGGTGCTACCGTCTTGCTTATGCGTTCGACACCAGAAGCCGGGTTTACCTTATTGGAGTTGATGATCGTGGTGGCGATCGTCGGCATCCTCGCGTCCATCGCGATCCCCGCTTACCTGGACTACGCCGTGCGGGCCAAGGTCACCGACGGCGTGCTGGCCGCCGCCTCGGCCAAGAACGTCATCGGCGAGTACTACTCCGTCTTCGCCGAGCTCCCCCCCGGCGGCGACAACGAGGGCGCTGGCCTTCGCGCCGAGAGCGAGAGCCCCTACATCGAGTCCATCGACTGGCATCCCGACCAGCGTATCGAGATCGAGTTCGACGAGGCCGCCCTCGGCATCGGCGGGCAGCTGGAACTCGGCCTGCGACCTGTGCCGAGCGGCAGTGCGGTGCGCTGGCAGTGCGGCCAGGACGGCAACACCTCGGAGCAGAACATCAAGTTCGTGCCCGCCGAATGCCGTAGCGTGGTGTTCTAGGCTGGCGTCCGGCCGGCCCCTTGCATCCTCGCCGTCTCCCGCGCCTATCATGGTGAGCTCGAAGTCCCGGCTCACCAATGGAAGGTACCCATGCGGATTCTCTCCACCAACGTCTACGTCGGCCCGAACCAGTACGCCCACTTCCCCGTGATCCGTCACGTGCTCGATCTGGGCGAGCTCGAGGAATGGCCGACCGGACGCCTCGGGCCCACCTTCGTGGACGGCTTGCTGAAGGCCTTGCCGGGCCTTGATGAGCACGGGTGTTCCTACCGCGAGCCAGGGGGCTTCGTGCGTCGTCTGCGCGAGGACGAGGGCACCTGGCTCGGCCACGTGATGGAGCACGTGGCGCTGGAGCTGCAGTCGGTGGCGGGGCAGTCCGTGACCTTCGGGCGCACCCGCTCCGTGCCGAACCAGCCGGGTCACTACACCATGGTGTTCCAGTACAAGGACCGCGACGTGGGGCGGGAGTCCAGCCGCCTGGCCCTGAACCTGTTGCACTACCTGCTGCCCGCCGAGGTGAAGCCGAGCGATGCGCCCGGTGAGGACTGGAACTTCGATGAGGAGCGCGACGACTTCATCCGCTTCGCCCAGCGCCGAGCCCTGGGGCCGTCCACGGCGTCTTTGGTCGAGGCGGCGGAGGAACGCGGCATCCCCTGGATTCGCCTCAACCGCTACAGCCTGGTGCAGTTCGGTCACGGGCGTTACCAGGAACGCATTCAGGCCACGTGCACGGGCCGCACCAGCAACATCGCCGTGGAGCTGGCCTCGGACAAGGAAGAGACCAACGCCATCCTGCGCGACCTCGGCTTGCCGGTGCCGCAGCAGTTCACCGTGCAGTCCGCGGCCCGTGCCGTGCGTGCCGCCGAGCGCATCGGCTACCCGGTGGTGGTCAAGCCGCTCTCGGCCAACCACGGGCGCGGCGTCTCCACCAATCTCTTTACGCCGGAAGATGTGGAGGTGGCCTTCGAGAAGGCCGCCGAGCACGGCCGCCACATCCTGGTCGAGAGCTTCATCCAAGGGCTCGATCACCGCTTGCTTGTGGTGAACGGCGAGCTGGTGGCAGCGGCCAAGCGTGTGCCGGGTCACGTGGTGGGCGATGGCGAGCACACGATTCGCCAACTCGTGGACATCGTCAACGAAGACCCGCGCCGGGGCGTCGGCCACGAGAAGGTGCTCACGCGCCTGGAGTTCGACCACCAGGCTGAGCGCCTGCTGAAAGAGTTGGGTTACACGGCGGATACGGTGCCGCCGGCGGGTGAGACCGTCTACCTGCGTACCACCGCCAATCTCTCCACCGGCGGCACGGCCATCGACGTGACGGACGTGATCCACCCCGACAACCGCGAGATGGCGATCAAGACCATCCTCGCCGTCGGCCTGGACGTCGGCGGTGTCGACTTCCTCACCACGGACATCACCCAGTCCTATCGCGAGGTGGGCGGGGCCATCTGCGAGGTCAATGCAGGTCCTGGCTTCCGCATGCACGTGGCGCCGAGTGAAGGTAAGGCGCGCGACGTCGCGGGCCCCGTCATCGACATGCTGTTCCCGCCGGGCACGCCGGCGCGTATCCCCATCGCGTCGGTCACCGGCACCAACGGCAAGACCACCACCTCGCGCATGCTCGCCCACGTGCTCAAGTTCGCGGGCCACACGGTGGGCATGACCTCCACGGACGGCGTGTACATCAACGGTCAGCTCAGCGTGACCGGCGACATGACGGGCCCCGTGTCCGCCCAGATGGTGCTGCGCGACCCCACCATCGACGTCGCCGTGATGGAGACGGCCCGCGGCGGCCTCCTGCGCGGCGGTATGGGCTACAGCGAGTGCAACGTCTCCTGCTGCCTCAACGTCTCCGGCGATCACTTAGGCATGAAGGGCATCGACACGATCGAGCAGCTGGCGGAGATCAAGCGCATCCCCATCGAGGTGGCGCGCGACGCGGTGGTGCTGAACGCGGATGATCCGAACTGCCTCGCCATGGCGGATCACACGCAAGCCAAGCGCATCTGCTACGCCACGATGAACCCGCAGCATCCGCTGGTGAAGGAGCACATCCGCGCCGGCGGCCAGGCGGTGGCCCTGGAGGAGGGCATCAACGGCCACATGATCACCCTCTACGATCAGGAGAATCACATCCCGCTCCTGTGGACCCACCTGATCCCGGCCACGATGGAAGGCCGCGCCATGCACAACGTGCAAAATGCGATGTTCGCCGCCGCCATGGCCTACAACATGAACGTGGCCCTCGACGACATCCGCCAGGGTCTGCGCACCTTCGGCTCGTCCTTCTTCCAGGCGCCGGGGCGCATGAACGTGTTCGACGAGCACGAGTTCAAGGTGATCCTCGACTACGCCCACAATGAGGCGGCGGTCGGCGCCATCTGCGATCTGGTGCAGCAGCTCGACGTGAGCGGTAAGCGCATCCTGGTCCTGGCCGCGCCGGGCGACCGGCGCGATGAGGACATCATCAGCGTGGCACGCGCGGCCGCTAAGGGATTCGATCGCTACATCTGTAAGTCAGACGACAACCCTCGCGGCCGTGAGCCGGACGAGGTGCCGAAGATGCTCAAGGCGACCCTGATCGAAGAGGGCGTCGCCGAGGACACGATCGAGATCGTGCCCGACGAGCAGGAGGCGACCCTGCGCGGCATGAGCGTGGCGAGTGCCGGCGACCTGGTGCTGGTGTTGGGTGACAACATCAAGCGTTGCTGGAAGCAGATCATCTACTTCGACAGCGTGGCCAAGCGCGAGGCGAGCAAACCGGCCACGGACGAGCCTGCGCGTCGTTCCCTGCCGAAGTCGCCGGGCTTCGAGATGGACGCCGAAGTGGAAGTGATCCGCGACGAGCGCGGCGTGCGCCTGGCGGCCGTGCAGGACGAGGACAGCGACTGATGAGCGGCCTCCGGTCGCGACCATATCGCCAGGCCCATCATCGCTAAAAGGCTGATCCCTCATGGAACTGCTCGACGCGCGACGGCTCACCGGCAAGAACCTGGTCTGGGCGCACCCGGGTGCCACGGCCAACCTCTGCCTCGACGAGGGCGAAGACGCCGAGGCGATCGCCGGGGCTTGGCGGGCCATCGCCCGCGAAGTCCTCAACGCCGTGGGGTGGACCGCGGAGCGGGCGACCACCTACCAGGTGATGGGTGGGCTGTGCCTGGCCGTGTCGGCGCCGATCGATGCGCTCTACGCCGCCGTGGACCTGATCGAGCACTCGGTGGCGCTGCTGCTGGAGCGCTACGCGGGCACGACCCTGGAGGAGGCGACTGAGGATGCCGTCGCGCGCCTGCGGCAGGTCATCGAGGAAGAGCGCAATCCGGCCCTGCTCACCCTGCGCGACGCGGCCGGCGCGCGCGGCGTCGCGTTCTTCAGCGACGACGACGAAGTCTCCGCGGGGATCGGTCGGGGCTCCCACACCTGGCCGGTGACCGACCTGCCTACGGAGGTTCCGGAGAACACCTTCGACATCCCCGTCGGGCTGGTCACCGGCACCAACGGCAAGACCACCACGGTGCGCTTGCTCACGCAGATGATCCGCGCGGCGGGCCTGAAGGCGGGGCTCAGCTCGACCGATTGGATCGGCGTCGACGACCAGATCATCGATCGCGGCGACTACGCGGGTCCCGGTGGCGCCCGCGCGATCGCCCGCCAACGCGAGGTCGACATCGCGGTGCTGGAGACCGCGCGCGGCGGCTTGCTACGCCGTGGCTTAGGCGTGCAGCGCGCTGATGCGGCGCTGATCACCAATATCGGCGAGGACCACCTCGGCGACTTCGGCTCGCGCAGCGTCGATGAATTGCTGGCGGTGAAGTGGGTGGTTACTCACGCCCTCGACGCCGCGGGTCATGCGGTGTTGAACGCTGATGACGCCCGCCTGGTGGCGCGTGCCGCTTCTCACCCACCCGCCTCGCCGATCACGTGGTTCACGCTCTTCGGCGACACGCCATTCATCCACATGCACCTGGCCGCCGGCGGTAGCGCAGCCTACGCGCGCAACGGCAAGACCTTGTGCTTCGCGGAAGGGGAGGCGGAGAGCGAGATCATCGACGTCGACGATGTGCCGATCACCCTCGGCGGCGCCGCCAGGCACAACGTGGCCAACGCCCTGGCCGCCATCGCCATGGGCAAGGCGCTGGGACTGGACACGTTAGCCGTGGAGTCCGGGCTGCGACACTTCACCGCCGATCACAACCCCGGACGCTGCAATCTCTTCACGGTGGACGACGGCGTGGAAGTGCTCCTCGACTTCGCCCACAACGTCGATGCGATGCAGGCGATCTTCGACATCGCCCAGGCACGCACGGCGAAGCGCCGCGCCCTCTGCTTCTGCCAGGCGGGGGATCGCCCCGATCAGGATATCCGCGCCCTGGCCCACGCCGCGTGGCGCATCGGCCTCGAACGGGTGGTGGTGTCCGAGCTGCCCGACTACCGTCGCGGGCGAGCGCCGGGCGAGGTGAATCAGATCATTAGCCAAGCGCTCCTCGACGTCGGCGCCAGCACTGAGCAACTCGCCTACCACCAGACCGAGGTGGCATCCCTGCGCGATGCCCTCGCCTGGGCCCAGCCCGGTGATCTGGTGATCATGCTCGGGCTGGGCGAACAGACTGCCCTGCTGGAGGAGTTGCGCAGCCGCGCCGCACCCGGTCCTTAAGCTGCCGCTCGCGAGAGCTGGAAGAACTTCGCATCCGGCAGGCGTCGCAGGCGCTTGGCGCAGGCGCGATGCTCGCGCAGCATTCGCGGCGCGTCGCCGGTGAGCGTCATGCAGAAGCGTCGCGGCAAGCGATCGTATAGCGAGCGGGGCGGCTGGCTGTAGCGCAGGTCCTTCAGCCAGTTGCCGGTCTCGAACTCGTGGTAGTACACGTGGTCGATGCCGAGTTCGCGCCACACGAAGTCGATCGTCGCCGTGAGCATCGCTTCCTGCCACAGGCCGCGCAGTTCCCTCAGGAGCCGGGCGAGGGGCGGCGCGGGCTCGTCGTCTCGGCTTACGTAGCGCTGTAAGTCGCGAACGAAATCGCTTTGCACCTCCTCGATGAGCGCCTCGTTGGTGTCGAAGTCCACGTCCAGGCGTGCCCACGCCAGGGTCTCCCGATAGTGGCGCTGGTGGGGGCGTCGCGAGGGATGTCCCCAGCAGTTGAACCACGTCGGATCGTCCGTGAAGCGCTTCAGGCAGGCCATGTCGCCAGCGTTGATGTTCAGCTGCACCACGAGGTTGTAGCCGCCGCGCGTGGTTTGGTACCACGAGTGGTGCCCCCGCTCGCCCCACGTGCCGAGCGTCAGCACGAAGCCGTGCGGTCGCTCGGCGGGCCAGTAGGCGCGGAACGTATCGGGGTCGACGTGGCCGTCTCCGCGCATCGCCATCGCCGCCTTCACGGCCGGCTGCTCGAGAAGCTTGCGATAGGCGCGCCGGCGCAGATCGCTCACAGGCGTTCGCTCGCCGATCAAATGCGATAGCAACACCAGCGCATAACGCTGGGGGTAGTAATGAAACAGCGTACGATCATCGGGCAGGCACGCGATGATCTCCTCCACGATATCCAGGTCCATGAGGGTGCCTTCGCTGTGGGGCCCGTCCACGAAAAACGGGCACAAAAAACCCGGCAACTGCCGGGTATAGCGAGGCGCTTTCGCACCGATGGCCTGGCAGCCGCTCTGCTAGCGTGTTGTCTCGTCCGCAGGTGCAATCAAGGGAATGCTCTCTTGACGCAGCGTTGAAGATCGAACATGGCGCCCTCCAGGCGGCCGGTGGATGAGGCGCGGGACCTTACGAATTCTCTTGGTGCTTGTCAAGGCAACGAACGGCGCACTGCGACGCTTTGCGCGTTGCGTTTGAGGCCAAGGCCGCCGATCCTAAGCGCCTCATCGATCATCGAGTTCCAAGCAGGCGAGGTCTCGTGCCGCTCAGCACCCTGATGCAAGCCGCCTATCGGCGCCGGCGCGAAGCCGGCCTCTGGATCGCTTACCTCGCGCTCTCGAACGCGGTCGGCGCCACCTCCGTGCTCATCGAGTTCCATCGCATCGGCCGCCAGGTAGGCGTGTGGGAGCCCTTCGTGTGGGAGTTCTCGAGTGGCATCAGCACTTTGGTGTTGCTGCCCCTGGTGCTCCTGCTGGAGCGGCGCTATCCCTTCACGGCGGAGCGCTGGCGGCGGCATCTGGGCGTACATCTGCTGGCGACCGTGCCGTTCTCCCTGCTGCATGTGGGGCTGATGGTGGGCCTGCGTAAGCTGGCTTACGCGTTCGCGGGCAGCTTCTACGATTTCGGTGGCGGCCAGCTGGCGCTGGAGTTGGTGTACGAATGGCGTAAGGACCTCATGACCTACGGCGCCATCCTCTTCATCGTCAACGCTTACCGGGTGTTCCGCGAGCGCGCGGAGGGCGAGGCGAACTACGTGTCCCCGAAGGAGTCGGGGGCGGCGGTGGAGGAGGCGGTCTTCCGCGTCACCCGTCGCGGACGGGATACGCAGCTCGCCCACGGCGCCGTGCATTGGATCGAGGCCGCTGGCAATTACGTCATCCTGCACACGGGGGAGGGCAACTTCATGATGCGCTCCACCCTGAAGGCCCTCGAAGCGCGCCTCGAAGGGGCGGCCTTCCTGCGCGTGCATCGCTCCGCCATCGTCAACCTCGACCAGGTGGCGCATTGGCGCAGTGATGCGGGCGGTGGCGGCGTCCTCGAACTGCGCTCGGGGGAGCGCATCGCCGTGAGTCGGCGGTTGTCGGCGCAGCTGCGCGAAGCCCTGCCGGCGATGTCAGGTTCTGCTTGACCAGTACCCGGGTTTTCGCTTGCCGTGGGCCACAGCCACGATTCGCAGACCCCCTTCGGTCGCTTCGTACACCAACAGGTAGGGGAAGCGTCGCAGAGCGAGGCGGCGCACTCGAAAAGCGCTAGGGGTACCAAGCTCTGGGTTGTCTAGGGCAAGCCCGAGCACCCTCTCGAACTCTTCCCGGAACTGCTTGCCAAGGCCTGCTTGCTCGGTTTCATACTCCGCCGCCGCCGCTCGAAGCTCTGCGTCGGCGTCCGGGTGAAACTCGAAGCGGATCAGCCCACCTCCGAGCGAAGCCGTTTAAGAGCCACCTCGCCGGGTACCATCTCCACGCGGCCTGCGTCGATGTCGGCGATTCGCTGCTTGATCTCGGTCTCCCAGGCCTCGGCGACATCCGCGTCTGGACGGCCCTCGAGATCTTCGATGAGTCCGCGCAGAAGCTCCTCGCGCTCCTCAGGCTTAAGAGCTTGAATTTCTTGCCGAAGCTCGCTCAAAGATAGTCCCATGCGCTGGGCCCTCCGAAACGGTGAACTCGCAGTTTACCGGGGACGTACGCTTGCTGACCAACCGAGAAAGTGGCGCGCAAGTACGAATTTGGACCGTGCTATCGCCGGCCTCTATACGGGCCAGATGCTGATTTCCCAGCAAATTTTCCGCTCATCCCCTCATCCCTTCGCATCATCATTGCGGCGTTCGTCACAAAGCCCTGTGGGGATCCGAATCGGGCGCTTAGGCTCTGCGCCTCGTGTTGGAACACTCAGGATCGACGCATGGACAATCGCGCTTGGACGACCTTGCCGCTGCTGTGGCTGGCGACCTCGCTGACTGCGGCCGAGGGCCCTCCCTTCGCAGCCTCTCCCTGGCCGCAATACGGAGGCACCGCCGCGGGCACGCGCTACGCGGATGTCTCCCAGATCACGCCCGCCAACGTCACTCACCTGGCCGAGGCCTGGCGCTTTCGCACGGGGGATGCCACGGGTGAGGGCGTCGACCCGGCCTCCCACTTCAAGGCCACCCCCGTGTTGGTGGACGGCAAGCTCGTGATCAGCACGGGCTTCAACCGCGTCGTCGCTCTCGATCCGGCGAGCGGCGAGGCGCTGTGGCAGTACGACCCGGAAGTGAACTTCGAGGTGCGCTTCTCGGAGATGTACACCTCGCGAGGCGTGAGTGCCTGGCAGGCGCCGGCGACGCCCGTCACGGACGCGGCGAGCCACTGCAGCACGCGCATCTTCCTCGGCACCCTCGACGCGCGCTTGATCGCCCTCGACGGCGACACCGGCACACCGTGCCAGGACTTCGGCGCCAAGGGCGAGGTCGACCTGTCGCGAGGTGTCGCCAACTACCGTCGCGGCGAGTACTCGGTGACGACGCCGCCCACGGTGGTGGGCGACGTGGTGGTGGTCGGGTCCTCCGTGGGCGACAACGGCGGGGTGCGTCTGGATCGCGGCACCGTGCGCGCCTTCGACGTGCGCAGCGGTCGCCAACGCTGGGCCTTCGATCCCCTGCCGCGTTCTGAGGACGCCCCGGGCGCGCAGAGCTGGGTGGCGGGGACTGCCGGCGATACGGGGGCGGCGAACGTGTGGTCCGCCATGGCTGCCGACCCTGATCGCGACCTCGTCTTCCTGCCCACCACCTCGCCCTCGCCGGACTTCTACGGCGGCGCCCGTCTGGGCGACGGCAAGTACGCCAACTCCCTCGTTGCTTTGCGCGCAAGCACCGGCGAGCTCGTGTGGGCGCGGCAGCTCGTGCACCACGACCTGTGGGACTACGACCTCGCGTCCCAGCCGATGCTCATCGACGTGACCCACGAGGGGGAGGCGGTCGCCGCCGTCGTCCTCGCCACCAAGATGGGCTTCGTTTTCGTCTTCGATCGCGAGACTGGGGAGGCGCTGCACGAGATCCAGGAGCGACCCGTGCCCGCGTCCAGCGCACCGGGCGAGGAGGCCGCCAAGACGCAGCCCTTCCCGGCGCTCCGCCTGCATCCCACAACGCCTGATGAATTCGTTCGCTGGGCATCGGATGACGGGCATCGCGAGCGCTGCGATCGTCAGCTCGATGGCGTCGACTACAGGGGCATCTTTACCCCGCCGAGCGTCGACCGGGGCGCGCTCCTCTACCCCGGCAACTTCGGCGGTGCCAATTGGGGGTCGATGGCCTACGCCCCGTCCGACGGCCTGGCCTTCGTCGCCATCAACCGCATCCCCACCGTGGTGCGGCTGATTCCCCGGGCGCAGTTCCGTGCGGCCGCGCGCAAGGGGGAGATGGGCGGCGTTCCCGCGCAGTTCACGGCCCAGGCCGGTACGCCCTACGGCATGGCGCGCTACGACGTCTACGATCGGCAGACGGGCCTGCCCTGCCAACGCGGGCCGTGGTCGACGTTGGTCGCGTTGGATCCGTCCACCGGCGAGGTGCGCTGGGAAACGCCCGTGAGTCGAGCGCCTGGCGTCGATCCAGCGGCAGCCGTCGCCAAGTGGGGTTACCTCGCCGCCGGCGGGCCGGTGGCCGTTGGCGGTGGGCTCGTGTTCCTGGCGACGCCTCACAACTACGGACTGGCCGCCTTCGAGGCGGCGACGGGGCAGGAGGTGTGGTCGACGACCCTGCCGGCGCAGCCCTACGCCACGCCCATGTCCTACGCCTTCGGGGGGCGTCAGTACGTGGTGATCGCCGCGGGCGGTACGCGGGTGGACGGGGAGGGCAGGGGCGACTACCTCCTGGCCTTCGCCCTGCCGCGAGTGCACCGGGAGGCGACGGCGCGCTGATGAAATCGTTCACAGCCCTGGCGAAGCGGCCGAGCCACCGGCGAAGCGCCGGTCACGCTTCACGCGAGGCAATGCACCTGCGAGGATAGCGCCCACCAAGAGGCGGATCCGCGAGCGTATGAGCACACTGATCATCGGCGCGGGCCTGGTCGGCATGACCACGGCCCAAGCCCTGCACGCCGAGGGCGAAGAGGTGCTCGTGGTCGAACGCTGTCCAGCGCCCGGCAGCGAGACCAGTCGCGCCAACGGATCCTTGCTCCACCCGTCTCTGGTGGAGCCGTGGAACTCGCCCGGCATCTTGAAGGTGCTGTTCCGCAACCTCGGCCGCGAAGACGCGGCGGTGCTCCTGCGTCTGAAGGCGCTGCCCGCCCTGATCGGTTGGGGCATCGGCTTCCTGCGCAACTCCACGCCTGAGCGACACCTCGCCAACGCCCTGCGCAACGTGCGCCTGGCCCAGCACAGCATCGACTGCATGCGCGTGGTGCGCGAGCAGACGGGGGTGGAGTACGCCTACTACCAGCGTGGCTCCCTGGCCCTCTACCGAGAGCAGCCCACCTTCGACGCAGCCTTGCGCTGGTACGAAGAGCTGGGCCGCCACGGCCTCGGCACGGACGTGCTCGACCCGCAGCAGGCGGTGGCGATGGATCCGGCGCTCGCGCCCGTCGCAGATCGCCTGGTGGGCGCGACCTTCGCGCCCGGCGATGAGAGCGGCGACCCCTTCGCCTTCTGCGCGGGCCTGCACGCCCACCTCGCCGAACACGGCGTGCGCTTTCGCTTCGAGGAGACGGTCACCGACTTCCTCCGCGAGGGCGGGCGAGTGCGCGGCGTGCGCCTCGCCGATGGGGAGGAGTTGCGTGCGGACCGGGTGGTGCTGGCGGCGGGCAGCTACTCCACACCTCTAGCGGCGATGTTAGGTATGAAGTTGCCCGTGCGCCCCGTGAAGGGGTACTCGCTCACCTTGCCGAGGGGCGATTCCGGCATGGCGCCTAACGTGCCGGCCTCGGACTCGTTCCTGCACCTGGCCGTGGTGCCCGTGGGGGAGGATCGCATTCGCGTGGCGGGCACGGCGGAGTTCACCGGCTTCGATCGGCGCATCACCCCCACCCGCGTGACCAACCTGCAGCGCCTGCTCGGCCAGCTCTACCCCGAGTACGTCGCGGCCTTGAACGGCGCAGATCCGAACGGCTGGACGGGCCTGCGCCCGATGTGTCCCGACGGCGTACCACTGATCGGCGCCAGCGCCGTCGAGGGTCTCTACCTAAACACGGGCCACGGCCACACGGGATGGACCTTGGCGGCGGGGTCGGCGCGCCTGTTGGCGGATGTGATGCTGGGGCGGCCCCCGGTCGTGTCTGCCAGCGATTACACCCCCAGCCGGTTGGGCTGAGCCCCGAGTCCTCGTCGGTCAGGTGTACTGATCGGCTAGCGAGGCGCATCTCGCTTCCAGGTAATCCATGAGCGTGCGCATGCGCTTGTTGAGGCGTCGCTTCTCGCTGTGCACGACGTAGATGCCGAACTCCTCGAAGGTGAGCGCCGGCAGCACGGGCACCAACGTACCGTCGCGCAACGCATCGGACACGATGAAGTAGGGCAGGTGGATGATGCCGAGGTCCTCCAGGGCGGCGTCGACGAGGAAGGTCCCGTTGTTCGAGTTGAGCGCCGGCCGAAAGGTGATCGAGCGTTTCTTGCCCTCGAGGAGATACTCCCAGCGGGCGCGCTTGGCTGAGCCGTAGTGCAGGAGCGGGTGCTCGCTCAGCGCCTTCGGGTCCTCCGGCAGCGCGACTCGTTCGGCGTAGGAGCGGCTAGCGAACAACCCATGGCGCATTACGCCCAGGCGGCGTCGCTTCAATCCGCTCAGATGGCTCGCGGTGATGCGCACGGCGAGGTCGTAGTTCTCGCTGTCGAGGTCCACCGTTCGATCATCGAAGTCGAGGGTTAGATCGATCTCCGGGTGCTCCTTGGCGAAGGCGAAGAGCGTGGGCCTCAAGTAGGAGAGACCAAACTCGCGGGCTACCGTGATGGAGAGCGGCCCCCGCAGCATGTAGCCGGCATGCTTGAAGTCGGCATCCAGATCGTCGGCGTCGGTGACCAGGTTCGTCGCGCGCTGGTAAAGCTCCTCGCCGGCAGCGGTGACCTTCCAAAGGCGTGGTTGACGCTCGATCAAGCGCGCGCCGTAGCGCTCCTCCAACTGGCCGAGTCGGCGACTGACCGCGGACTTGGCCACGTAGAGATCCTCAGCGGCGCGCGAGATGCTGCCGTTCTCGACGACGGACACGAAAAGGCGAAGATCTTCCAGTTGACCCATTATGGCGTTCTTTTTTTGTGAACATCAGGGCCTAAATCTCGTTCTTTATGCGAAATAGGGCAACCCCTACACTCCCTGCGCAACGATTTACGGCCCCGCCGCTGGGCCTTCAGGAGAGACCACGAGATGGGATTGCTGCAGGACGGCCGCTGGGTCGACAAATGGTATGACACGGCCTCGAGCGGTGGCCGCTTCGTGCGCAAGGCCTCCGCCTTTCGGCACTGGGTGACCGCCGATGGCGCCCCCGGACCCACCGGCGAGGGTGGTTTCAAGGCCGAGGCAGGGCGCTACCACCTCTACGTCTCCCTGGCCTGCCCGTGGGCCCATCGGGCGTTGATCTTTCGCGCCCTGAAGGGGCTCGAGGACATGATCAGCGTGTCGGTGGTGCATTGGTTCATGGGCCAGGACGGCTGGACCCTTGCCCCGGGTGATGGGGCCACGGCGGATCACATCCACGGCGCTGAATTCATGCACCAGGTCTACACCGCGGCAGATCCCCACTACTCGGGGCGCGTCACCGTGCCGGTGCTCTGGGATAAGGCCCAGGGCACGATCGTCTCCAACGAATCGGCGGAGATCATCCGCATGTTCAACGAGGCCTTCGACGCACTGGGTGCGACCCCGGGCGACTACTACCCCAAGGCCCACCGAGCCGAGATCGACACCCTCAACGAACGCATCTACGACACGGTCAACAACGGCGTTTACAAGGCAGGCTTCGCCACGACGCAACAAGCCTACGAGGAGGCGCTAGGGCCGCTGTTCGAGTCCCTCGATTGGCTCGACGCCCGCCTCGCGTCGCAACGCTATCTGGTCGGCGCTCAGGTGACTGAAGCGGACTGGCGCCTGTTCACCACCTTGCTTCGCTTCGACCCCGTGTACGTCGGTCACTTCAAGTGCAACCTGCGGCGCATCGCCGACTACCCAAATCTGTCGGCCTACGTGCGAGACCTCTACCAGCACCCGGGCGTGGCGCAGACGGTGGATATCCCCTACATCAAGAAGCACTACTACGCCAGCCACGAGACCATCAATCCTACTCGCGTGGTGCCCGTAGGCCCCGTGTTGGATCTGGAGGCTCCCCACGGTCGTGAGCACCTATCGCAGGAGTTGACCGAACGATGACTACGCCGATTATCGCCGCCAAGACGCCTGCGTCCGTTACCGTCGAGAAGGGGAAGGACTACTACTGGTGCCGCTGTGGCTTCTCCAAGACCCAACCCTTTTGCGACGGCTCTCATGCGGGGACGGGCATCGCGCCGCTGAAGTTCACGGCCGAGCAGGACGGATCGGTGGCGCTTTGCCAGTGTAAGGCGAGCGCGAATGCCCCGTTCTGCGATGGCTCCCATGCGCGCCTTGGCGACAAGCGTGCCGGCGATCCGGCTCCGGCGCCCGAGAGCGACATACCGCAAGCGAAGGTGACGCCGGAGGAGCCGACCGTTGCCCGCATCCACGCGTTGGCGCGCGATGGCCTCAGCAAGCTCGGTCATCACGGCGAGATGGGTGCCATGGGCGTACCGCGCCGGCAGCTGCCCGAATGGGATGACATTCAGGTGCTACCCGCGCAGATGGCGCGCAAGCCGCTTCTTGATGAGGTGGCGGTCGACACGTCGGTGACGATCGGGCCGCGCGCCGCGAAGCCCCTGCAGCTGGACATTCCCCTGTTCGTGTCCGACATGAGCTACGGCGCGCTCTCGGAGGAGGCGAAGATCGCCCTCGCCCGTGGCGCGCAGCTGGCCGGTACCGGGATCTGCTCCGGTGAAGGGGGCATGCTGCCCGAGGAGCAGGCGGAGAACGGACGCTACTTCTACGAGCTCGCCTCCGCCCAGTTCGGCTGGTCACTCGATCGCGTGGACAACGTGCAGGCCTTTCATTTCAAGGGCGGGCAGGGGGCGAAGACCGGGACCGGTGGCCACCTGCCAGGCGATAAGGTGCTGGGCAAGATCGCCGAGGTGCGCGGCCTCGCGCCGGGGCAGGCAGCGATCTCGCCGGCCACCTTCGCCGAGTTGAGCACGCCGGCCGACTTCAAGCGCCTGGCCGATCAAGTGCGCGAGCGCACCGGCGGCATTCCCATCGGCTTCAAGCTCTCGGCCAACCACATCGAGGACGATATCGACTTCGCCCTGGCGGCGAGCGCCGACTACATCATCCTGGATGGCCGCGGTGGCGGCACGGGCGCGGCCCCCCTAATCTTCCGCGACCACATCTCCGTGCCCACGATTCCCGCCCTGGCACGGGCGCGTCGTCATCTGGACGCGCGGGCCGGGTCTGAGGTCACGCTGGTGATCACCGGTGGGCTGCGAGTGGCTGAGGACTTTGCCAAGGCGATGGCCCTGGGCGCGGATGCGGTGGCGGTCAGTAACTCCGCCATGCAGGCGGTGGGGTGTGTCGCGGCGCGCATGTGCAACTCCAACAACTGTCCGGTGGGCATCGCCACTCAGAAGCCTGAGCTGCGCAAGCGCCTCGACGTGCAGGTGGGGGCGGAACGTCTGGCCCGGTTCTTCAGTGCCAGCACCGCGCTCATGCAGGTGCTTGCCCGTGCCTGTGGCCACGACAAGCTCTCCAGCTTCAGCGCCCGGGATATCACCAGCTGGAAGCGGGAGGTGGCAGGTCTCGCCGGTATTCGCTTTGCGGGGGTCGGGTGATCGCGGTGCCCTCGGGCCCGCGCGCCTGTCACGGGAGTGACCACGGACAGTCTCACTAACTTCACATAAGGTTCACCAGCGCGTCGCTTTTCGGCTCCTACACTCGCCATCGCATTTCGCGAATGGCCATTAAGGGAGCTTCACCTCATGCGATCGCTTTTGTTAGCCGTCACCACCCTTTGCATCACCCTCGGCGCCAGTGCTTCGTTTGCCGACGAGGTGCTGCCGCGCACGGCGCAGCTCGGTCCGCGTCCGTTCTACCTCCTGGATCAACTCGAGGACGGTCCGCTCAAGGAAGAGCTCGCCCGCTGCGCCCAACGTCGTGCGCGCTACTTCCCGAGCGACTTCTCCATCGGCCACCGCGGCGCCCCGCTGCAGTTCCCCGAGCACACGAAGGAGTCTTACCTCGCGGCCGCTCGCATGGGCGCCGGCATCCTCGAGTGCGACATCGCCGTGACCAACGACGGCGAGCTGGTCTGCCGCCACTCCGAGTGTGACCTGCACACCACCACCAACATCCTGGTCACGAACCTCGCCGCCAAGTGCGAAGCGCCCTTCCAGCCGGCCCAGTTCGATGAGAACGGCGAGCTGGTGCAGGGCGCCACGGCGCGCTGCTGCACGAGCGACATCAGCCTGCAGGAATACAAGTCTCTGGTCGGCAAGATGGATGCCGCGGACTCGCGTGCCACCACGGCGGAAGAGTACCTCGGCGGCACCGCCGACTTCCGCACGGATCTCTACGCCACCGGCGGCACGCTCCTCTCCCACGCCGAGAGCATCGCGCTGTTCCAGTCCCTCGGCCGCAAGATGACGCCGGAGCTCAAGACCTACGACGAGGACAAGGGCTTCCTGCCTTACGATGTCATTCGCCAGAAGGTGATCGACGAGTATCGCGCCGCCAACGTGCCCGCCGAGGACGTGTGGGTGCAATCCTTCAACCTGCCGGACGTGCTGTACTGGGTGCAGAACACGCCGGACTTCGGTGAGCAGGCCGTGTACCTCGAGGGCCGTGACCCGGTGGATCTGGTCAGCAACCCGCCGGCGCTCAAGGAGTTCACGGACCTCGTGGACCAGGGCGTCAACATCCTGGCCCCGCCGATGCCGGCGATGGTCACCGTGGATGCGGAGGCGGATGAGATCCTGCCGTCGGAGTACGCGCGCCGCGCTCGCGAGGCGGGCCTGAAGCTGATCGGCTGGACCATCGAGCGTTCGGGCCGCGTGAACGAGGACATCATCCCCTCGGGCGGTGCCTTCTACTACAACACCACGGTGGATGCGCTCCAGAACGACGGCGACATCCTGCGCACGCTGGACGTGCTGGTGCAGCAGGTGGGCATCTTCGGTCTGTTCGACGACTGGCCTGCAACCACCACTTTCTACGCCAACTGCAAGGCGATCCCGCAGCTGCAGGACTGATCGCTAGGCGACCGGTTGAATGCGAGGGGGCATCTGTCCCCTCGCACTTTGCGATCGATGGTGACGTGCTCCATTCGAGCCGAGCGATGCGCTATCGTCAGCGTATGTCAGTGCAACCGATCCTTCAGCTCGGTACCCCGAGCTTGTTCGAACCCTGCCAAGCGCTCACCGCGGGCGACGTGCCGCGGCTATCCGCGCAGGTGCAAGATCTCCACGACACGATGCGCGCCTTTCAGGCCGAGCACGGCTGGGGGCGTGCCATCGCCGCCCCGCAGATTGGCGTGCCGTGGCGCATCGTCGCCATGAGGGTGGGGGGCGATGCGCCGCAGACCTTCTACAACCCGGTGCTGGACGATCACGATCACGATCAGATGGAGTACTGGGAAGACTGCATGAGCTTCCCCAACCTGCTGGTGCGCGTGCGGATGCCCAAGGCGTGTCGACTGACCTATCGGGACGCCGAGTGGCGGGAACATCGCGTGTGGCTGACCGGCGACTACGCCGCGCTGCTCCAGCATGAGGTCGATCACCTCGACGGCGTGCTCGCCACCCAACGGGCCATCGATGAGCGTTCCTTGGCCTTGCGCAGCACCCAGCCGCCGAAGAACCTGGCCTGGCAGGGGGAGTTCCAGCGCCTTACCTAGGCGGCGGTCTACCGTGCTTCTATCACCGCCATGACGGCAGCACGGTACTGATCGCTGATCGGCAGCTCGACACTCCCCACCTCCACGTCGTGCGCCGTGATCGCCGTGATGTGCCGGTGGTTCACCAGGTAAGAACGGTGAATGCGCAGGAACGCGGACCCGAGCTTGGTCGAGAAGGCGTTCATCGTGCCCTTGATCATGTGCATCTGGGTCTTGGTGTACACCTCGAGATAGTCCTTCGCGCTGTGCACGTAGAGGATCTCGTCCAGCCATAAGCGCAGGTGCTTGCGGTCTTTGCGCACGAAGATGGTGCCGCCAGCCGCGTCGCCGGCCGTTGGGGTGGCATCTTCCGCGAGATTCGCTCCCTCCCGTGAGGCAAGGAACCGCTGGATGGCCGTGAAGAACCGTGCGAAGACGATCGGTTTCAGCAGGTAGTCGACGGCCTCCAACTCAAAACCTTCCACCGCATAGTCGCGATAGGCCGTGGTGAAGATCACCGCGGGGCGCTCGCGCAGCCCCTGGTAGAAGTCCGTGCCCTTCATCACCGGCATCTCGATGTCGAGGAACAGCAGGTCCACGGATTCCTCGGCCAGCACGCGACTCGCCTCCACCGCGCTCGCGCACGATGCCACCACCTCGAACTGGGGGAACTGCTCCAGGTGCGTGCTGATGAGTTCGCGGCCGAGGGCCTCGTCGTCGACGATCAGGCAGCGGTATCGATTGGGCATGTGTCCGTCAGCGTCAGGGTGGCGGTGTAGCGGTCGTCGCCGTCCACCAGGGTGAGTTCGTGCGTGTCCGGGCACTGCAGGGCGAGCTGGCGCTGCAGATTGCGAAGCCCGATGGCTTGTTCACCAGCGTCGCGTCGAGCCGGGGCGGACGCGGGCGGGCGGCTGTTGCTGATCGCAAAGCGTAGCGCACCCGCCTCCTCCACGAGGCTGATCTCGATCACCGCCGCATCGAGGGACGTGGCCACGCCGTGCTTGAAGGCGTTCTCCAGCAGGGTCAGGAACAGCAGGGGCGGCACCTGGTGGTCGGGCGAGGCGTGCTGGGAGAAGTGCACCGTGAGCCGATCGCCAAAGCGCAGCTGCTCGAGGGCGATGTAGGCCTCGATCATCGCCACCTCATCGCGCAGGGAGACGACGCGCTCGCTGCCTCGGTACAACACGTAGTCGAGGATGCTCGACAGCCGCGCCACCGCTTCCGCGGTCAGCGTGGAGCGCTTGAGGGCGAGGGCGTAGATGTTGTTGAGCGTGTTGAAGATGAAGTGGGGGTTCAGCTGGCTCTTCAGCGCATTCAGCTCAGCCGCCTGCTGCTGCTCGCGCAGCTGCAGGAGGGACTGCTGGCGCCGGTAGTAGCGCACGGCGATGAGTACGGCCGCCGGCAGCACGAGGTGGGGCAGCTTCGAGAGCAGGATGTAGCGGCTGACCCAGGAGAATCCGAGACGTTCGACGAGGGTGAGGTCGCCGAGGATCTCCTGGTAGCGGGCGCCGTAGCCCTCCGTGTGGGTGGGCTCCAGATAGAAGTAGCTGACGAGGATGTTTACCTCTGCTGCGCATAGCACGGCGAGCAGCAGCAGTAGCAGGAAGCGGCCAGTGGCGCCCTTATCGAGCCACCGCGGCACGAGGTAAGCGATGGTGACGGCGGCCACCGCCATTTGCAGCACTGTGGTGAGGCCGATCACCTCCAGCGCCTCGCGGGCCGTGGCAAAGCGCTGCCAGTCCGGCCCCAGATTGACGAGCACCACCACCGCCCAGAACAGGCCGGCTATCAGCACTGCGGATCTCTGGGAGAAGGGGGGCGAACTGCTTGTTGGCGTCATCGTGACCCAGGGGGTGGTGGGGTAGTCGATCGTAGCCCAGCGTCCCCGGTCGCGGGGACGGGTGTCGGCGGAAGTCGGGGTGGCGTCGGCGGAGCGGGCCTTGTCGTCGACCAACGCCCCACCCTCGTCGACCAAATTCCTCGTCGATAGTTTCCTCGCATTGGTCGAGGAAGGGTCGATCGATCCCGGTCGCCGGCTAGCGTGTGGCGCTCACACCCTATCCCGGAGAACCCCCGTGAGACGACTCGTTGCCCTAATGACCTTGCTCGCCCTTGGTGCTTCCAGCGCGTACGCCGATGACCATAACGCCCCTTCGCCACGGGCCGTGCTCGTCACCGGTGCGAGCTCGGGTCTCGGCCACCGCATCGCCACCACCCTGGCCGACGAGGGCTTCTACGTCTACGCGGGCGCGCGCAAGGCCCGCGACATCGACGCCCTGAGTGCCCACCCGAACATGGAGGGTATCCGCCTGGACGTTACCCGCCAGGACGAGATCGATGCCGCCGTCGCCACCATTCGTGCGCGCGGCCGTGGCCTGTACGGCCTGGTCAATAACGCCGGCGTGTTCCTCTTCGATCCCCTGATCGAGGTGAGCGAAGACGACATGCAGTTCATCATGGACGTCAACGTGATGGGCCCCTACCGCGTCACCAAGGCGTTCGCGCCGCTCATCATCGAGAGCGAAGGACGCATCACCACCACCGGTTCCGTCGCCGGGTTGTTCTCCGCCACCCTGTTCGGCCCCTACGGCATGTCCAAGCACGCGATGGAGGCCTACACGGACGCCCTGGCGGGCGAGATGGCCAAGTTCGATGTGGAGGTGAGCATCGTCGAGCCCGGCAACTTCCGCTCCAACATCATGAAGAACATGCACCGGCGCCTGGAGCAGTTGGATCGGGGGGAGCGCACGTCCGCGTTCCGCGAGGAGATCGCCCGCTTCGCCTCCTTCGCCCAGCAGGATCGTTCGCATCATGCCGACCCACAGCCCGTGGCCGACGCGGTACTGCATTTCCTCACGGCGCAGGATCCGAAGATGCGCTACCTCGTCGTGCCTAACGAGCGCGAGGCTACGCTGGCGATCTCCCGGTCGCTTGCCAAGGTGCTGGAGCTCAATGGCGATCACCGCTTTGCCAAGAGCCGTGATGAGCTCGTCGCCATCCTCGATGATCTCCTGGACGCCAAGGCGGTGAGTCGGTGAGCCAGGCCCGCGGTTGGTTCGAGGGCATCACCTTGATTCGCCCCAACGAGCGCCAGGCGACCGTCCTGTCCTTCCTGCTCGTCTTCCTGCTCATGGCGGCCTACTTCGTGCTGCGCCCGGTGCGCGATGCGATGGCCAGCGACTGGAGCGACGCGGAAGTGAGTCTGTTGTGGAACCTGCAGTTCTTTCTGAGCACAGGCCTGGTGGCGCTCTACAGCTTCGCCGTGTCTCGAGTGCCCCTGAAGCGCGTGGTGCCCGGCGTCTACGCCGTGTTCGCGATCAGCTTCATGGCGTTCCGCCTGATCACGCCAGCGGTCAGCGATCCCACCTTGCTGGAGAAGGCCTTCTACATGTGGGTCTCCGCCTTCAGTCTCTTCAACGTGTCGGTGTTCTGGTCCTTCATGGCCGACACCTTCACCCAGGACCAGTCAAAGCGCTTATTCGCCACCATCGGTGCGGGCGCCAGCGCCGGGGCGATCGTAGGCCCGGCCTTACCCGCGCTCTTCGCCCAGGCGGTGGGACTCGAGACCTTGCTCCTGATCGCCGCCAGTGGGCTGTTCGCTGTCGTGCCGATCATCCTGCGCCTGCAGCACCTGAAGCTCACGCATTTGGACAACGCCCAGCACGCGCTCAGCGCCGAGCAGCTGCAGGGCAAGCTCGAGGGGCGCTGGTGGAGCGGCTTTCACGATGTGCTGCGCAACCGCTACCTGTTGGCGATCGCGCTGTTCATCCTGCTCTACGTGTTCATCGGCTCCTTCATGTATTTCATTCAGAAGAACCTGCTCGCCGAGTTCACGCGAGTGGAGCGCACCCAGATTCTGGGCGGCATCAGCTGGTTGGTGAACACGCTCACGTTCGCGTGCGCACTGCTCGTGACGGGCCGATTGGTGCGCCGCTGCGGCATGGCGGTGACCTTGGCCTGCCTACCGGTCACATTGGTGGTGGCGATGGCGGCGCTCGCCTTCGCACCGCTGATCGTCCTGCTCCTGGCGGCAGACGTGGCGCGGCGGGTGGGTAACTACGCGGTGACGCGTCCCGCACGCGAGATGCTGTTCACCCAGGTGAGTGCCGATCAGCGGTTCAAGGCCAAGCCGGTGCTGGATGTGGTGGTGTATCGCGGTGGCGATGCCATCAGTGGCAGCGCGTTTGCGTTGCTGAGTGAGGGGCTGGCACTGAGCCTGGGGGCGATCGCGTTGATTGGCAGTGCGGTGGCGGCGCTGTGGGCGTGGGTTGGGGTCGACCTGGGGAGGCGCTACGGGCGGATGGAGGGGGAGGGGACGCGCGAGGTGTCGGCAGCGAGTGCGTCGCCGTCGGCGAGCGGTTCCCTCGGGTCGTTGCCAACCTAGCGGCGACTTGGCTGACGGGAGGGCAACCGCCCTCCCGATAGCGCCGGACTCAGCTCAGCGTCCGTCGATCATTGGGTGCCGAACGAGTAGGTTATCTCCAACGCCGACAGCTGTTGGCGCTACACGGCGCAACTACGGCTTAGGTAGTGGCGCTGTTTTTCGTCAACGCAGCCCTGAGTTGGCTTGGGCAGACCCTCGTAGGCGCTCCTTCGCTGTGCTCAGGATACGCGATGCGCCTTCCGATGGCGTTGAGGGAAGCGGTTCGAAGCGCCCGCCGGCGCGCGCATTTGCGATCTGAAGCGCCGCATAGCGCCCTGTGATCCCAGCGCCCGCCACAGTCGCGAACATATCGGGATGCAGCGCCTCGCCGGCAAAGAACACACGATTGCCGATCGCGGCTTGCTCACGGAAGGCCTGCCGTGCCGAATAGAAACCAGGTTGCACCTGGGACCAAGCCCCCTGGGCCAGTGGATACTGCTCCCAGTTCGCCACGTGAGCCTTGATCAGTCGATCCCGCACGCTGCTGCCGTAGATGGCCTCGAGCTCCCCGAGGGCGTAGTCGATGATCGCCTCGTCCGACGCCTGCGCCATGGCACGGGCGTTGTCCCCGCCGAGGTCTGCCGTGGAGACCGGGCCACCTCCTTGGTTGGCGAGAATGCTCACGGCGTTCCCCGTATCCGTCTTGTAGTAAGCGAAGCTGTCAGGCCCAGTGCCGAAGACATTCTCCGAGAACTGCAACCCGACGCGGATGTACGCCGACATCCCGATCCGCGAGATGGCCTCCTCCAAATCGACCGGTAGGGCAGGGGTGAATTCGATCGCGCCGCTTGCGAGCACGTTAGTGGACACGGTAACTAGCACTGCGCCTGCGCGAATCACCCCATCCGAGGTGTGCACTTCAACGCCGGTGCCGGACCAGTCGATGCGCTCGACCGAGCGCTGCAGCTCAACGGGTACGCTGGCGCCGTAGTCAGCAAGTACGGCGCCGTAGCCCTGCGCACATAACCAATCCCGACCACCCGCGAAACTCACCGCTTCCTGGGTAGAGAGGTCTTCGAACTGAGCCCCCGACACTTGGGCGAGGAGGAACTCCGTCGTCGGGTCCCAGCTGTTCACCTGTGGCGCGATAGAGTCGATGCTCACGTCGAGTCCGGCTTGCCCCGCTTCCTCGATGGCGAAGGAGGTTTGGTTGAGCGATGCGGTGAACTGTAGCCAGTCGGCGGCGCCCGCCGGTTGGTCGCCGACGTACAGCGCAAGATCAGAGTTAGGCAGGTACAGATCGAAGCCCCGTTGGCGAGCGTAGGCGTTGAAAGGATTGCGGTTGCCGTTGTGCAGCCAATGGGCGCCCGGGTCGTAAGGAACGCCAAAGGTGTTGGTGTCTGTGTAGGCGCGCCCGCCGATGCGATCGGCCGCCTCGAGAACCACGAAGCTTTTGCCCAAGTGTGCCAACGTGCGCGCGGCCGCGAGGCCGGCCGCGCCGGCGCCGACGATGACCACGTCGGGGTCACTCGGGCTAGCGAAGGTGGGTAGCCATGGTGCCACCGCCGCTACCGTCCCGGTGGACTTCAAAAAGCTACGTCGGCCCTGGTGGGTGATCGACCCCATCGTCTGCTCCTTGGCTATTCTTCTGGTATACGGCCCGAGCGCGGCGCGCACGGGAGGCGACGGGGGCAACGTAACAGAACAATGTGTCCTCAGAATTTCCTACGGCGCGTACCTCGCGGGCAGCTGCTACGCTCACCGTGATTCGAGGGAGACGACGCTTGGGGATGGGACCAAACACAGTATTGGTGGTAGAGGATGAGGCGCGCATACGCGAAGAACTCGCTCGCTTGCTGCGCGAAGCGGGCTTCATCACCGAACTCGCCGGCTCCCTACGCGACGCGGCGAAGGCGATTGAACGGCCCTTCGATCTAGTCCTGCTCGATCTTGGCCTGCCCGATGGCGATGGCCTCACGTTGTGCAAGCGCTTGACGGCGCAACACCCCTCGATGCCCATCGTGATCCTCACTGCGCGCGATGCTGTGAGCCAGATCGTTCGTGGACTAGACCTTGGAGCGGCGGACTACATCGTAAAGCCCTGCGATCCGGCAGAGCTCACGGCGCGCGTGCGCGCCGCGTTGCGCCGAGCGAATCCAGCCCCGGCGGCAGAGCGACTAGAGCTGGACGGGCTGTGGGCGGATCCATCGAACTACACAGCGGGCGCGGGCGCCGAAGTGTTCGAATTGCGCCGCCGAGAGTTCGACTTGCTGTACTTCTTGCTGCAGCACCCAGGCCGTGCCTGGACACGCGATCAGCTCCTGCGTCATGTGTGGGGCGAGGATTTCATGGGTACCACGAGAACCGTCGATCTCTGCGTGCGGCGCCTTCGCGCGCGGATCGAGCACAATACAAACGACCCCCACTGGATCAAGACGATCTACGGGGTCGGCTACCGGATGCGAGATGCAAACTAGGTCGCAGCTTCCTCTAAGGAACCAACTTGGCGTTCGGATTGGCGTCGTCGTCTTTTTTGTCTTTCTGGCAGGCGACACGATGCTCACGCCGGTCTGGGACTCGCTCTCCCCGCGTATCTCGGAGTGGGGCAACCCGGAGCATGTGCGTGACTATGCGGATTACCTCGAGGGCAAGCCTGTGGAGAAGCCTGAGCGCTTCTCCGCCCTTGCTGTGTTGACCGATCCCGTCTACGTCATGGCTGCCTTGATCTACTTCGGTCTGAGCGCATCGGTGTTCGCCGTCCTGGTGTCGCTGCTGGCAACTCGGCGTTTGCGAAAGCTAACGAATCAGGTCACTCAGCCGTTGGACGATGAAACGAGCATCCCCGGGCCTTTCGAGGTGGGTGGACGCGATGAGATCCGCCTGCTGGCCGACGGCATGAATGCTATGCGTCATCGAATCGCCGAGCTGATCGAGCAGATCCGCGATCGCGACCGGGTCAGGGGCGAGTGGGTGAGTCACGTCTCCCACGATCTGCGAACACCGTTGATGGCGCTTACGGGCGTGTTCAACCGAGCGCGATCTCTGCTCGATGCGCCGCCCGAACGCCTCGCCGAAGGGCTAGGACCCCTACTCGACGCCGCGGAGCTCGACACGCGTCGTGTTCGAGACCTGGCGGAAGATCTGCTCGAGATGGCCAGATTGGACATCGATGCGGCGTTAGCGCTCGAGAGCGTTCCGCCCGGGGAGCTGTTGCGTCTGGTAACGCAGGAGCTTCAACCGATCGCAGACCATCGCGGCGTGCGCCTGGAGTACACATGCCCAGCGGAGTCGATTGAGCTGTGGGCGGATGGGCGACGCCTCATTCGTGCGGTCGAGAACATCACCATGAATTCGCTGCAGCACGCGGCCTCGGCGGTGCGACTCTCGGTGTCTGCCCGCGACGGCGAGGTGCGCATCCTGGTGGAGGACGACGGCCCAGGTTTGCCCGGGCAAGATGGCGAGGTCGCGCTCGACGGTATCGGCGCCGATCCCCAAAGGCGCGATTCGGCAGGCCTCGGCCTGCAGGTCGCCCATCGCATCATCGCCGCTCACGGCGGCGCGATCCGGGCATCCAACCAGCCAGAGGGCGGTGCCAGGCTGACGATCAACCTGCCCCTCGACGCGCAGCGCTAGGTCGGCGCCAGCGACGAGCCGACTCCCCACACACCGCGCACGGCTGAGCGGCAAATCTTTTGTTGAGAGTGCTCCTTGCGATCGCTCCCGGGCCAGCCCCCTGACCGCAATGGATTTCTATGCGACGATGCGAGCCCGCCGTAGATGGTGCGGCGCATGCTAGCGCCGGTGTCCCGCTTGCCCGCGGGATCGTCCAGATCAATAGCGAATACAACGGCCTGCTGTGGCAGCCCGGCCGATGATGAGGTTGTGAGGAGCGTATAGATGAAGGTAGGGGCCCTGAAGGAGACCGCATCTGGCGAGGCGCGCGTCGCGCTGACGCCGGAGAGTGCCGGTCGGCTGCGCAAGCTAGGCTACGAGTGCGTAGTGCAGGCCGGCGCCGGCGTGGCGGCATCGATCACGGATGAGGCCTACCAGGCCGCGGGCGTCGAGGTGGTGGCCTCCGCCGCGGACCTCTGGTCCAGCGCCGACGTCATCGTCAAGGTGCGCGAGCCGTCGCTCGACGAACTCGACGCCGCGCCCGACGGCAAGACCCTCATCTCCTTCGTTTGGCCCGCCGCCAACGAGGCGCTCCTGGAGCGCCTGAATGCGAAGGGCATGACGGCGATCGCCATGGACATGGTCCCGCGCATCAGCCGCGCGCAGAAGATGGACGCCCTGTCCTCCATGGCCAACATCGCCGGCTACCGCGCGGTGGTCGAGGCCGGCAACAACTTCGGCCGCTTCTTCATGGGCCAGATGACCGCCGCCGGTAAGGTCACCCCGGCCAAGGTGCTGGTGGTGGGCGCCGGCGTTGCCGGTCTCGCCGCTATCGGTACGTCCGTCGCCCTCGGCGCCATCACCATGGCCTTCGACGTGCGCCCGGAAGTGGCCGAGCAGATCGAATCCATGGGCGCCGAGTTCGTCTTCCTCGACTTCGAAGAGGCCCAGCAGGACGGCGCCGCCACCGGCGGTTACGCCGCACCGTCCAGCCCCGAGTTCCGCGAGAAGCAGCTGGAGAAGTTCCGCGAGCTGGCGCCGGAGGTGGACATCGTCATCACCACGGCCCTGATCCCCAACCGCCCGGCGCCGGAGCTGTGGACCGAGGACATGGTCGCGGCGATGAAGCCCGGCTCGGTGATCGTGGACCTTGCGGCCGAGCGCGGCGGCAACTGCGCCCTGACGCGGAAGGACGAGAAGTTCGTGACCGACAACGGCGTGACCATCGTCGGCTATACGGACTTCCCCAGCCGCATGGCCACCCAGTCGTCCAACCTCTACAGCACCAACATCCGCCACATGCTCGATGACCTGACGCCGGAGAAGGACGGTAACCCGGTCATCAACATGGAGGACGACGTGATCCGCGGCGCCACCGTGTGCCACGAGGGCGAGGTCACCTGGCCGCCACCGCCGCCGAAGATCGCGGCGATCGCGGCCCAGCCCAAGGCCAAGGTGGTCGAGGAGACGCCCGAGGAGAAGGCCGCGCGCGAGGCGGAGGAGCTCAAGAAGTCCCTCAACCGTACGGGCTGGATGCTCGGCATCGGCGGCGCGGCCGCCCTGCTGGTGGGCAGCGTGGCGCCGGCCAGCTTCATGCAGCACTTCATCGTGTTCGTGCTCTCCGTGTTCGTGGGCTTCCACGTGATCTGGGGCGTGGCCCACGCCCTGCACACCCCGTTGATGGCCATCACCAACGCCATCTCTTCGATCATCATCGTCGGCGCGCTCCTGCAGGTGGCGTCCGGGACCAGCGCCGTGGTGGTCATGGCGGCGTTAGCAATCTTGATGGCATCGGTGAACATCTTCGGCGGGTTCTTGGTCACCCGTCGCATGCTCGCCATGTTCCAGCGCAGTTGAGGGGTCAGGGATGAGTACTGGTTTGGTCACCGCGGCCTACGTTGTCGCCGCGATTCTCTTCATCCTCGCCCTCGGCGGTCTCTCCAACATGGAGAAGGCCAAGCGCGCGATCTGGTACGGCATCATCGGCATGGTGCTGGCCGTGGGCGCCACCGTCGGCACGCCGGGCGTCGGCTCCTACGGCACCATCACCCTGATGATCGCCCTCGGCGGCGTCGGCGGTTGGATCGTCGCCAACCGCGTGCAGATGACGCAGATGCCGGAGCTGGTCGCGGGCTTCCACAGCCTCGTCGGCCTGGCGGCGGTGTTCATCGGCATCAACGCCGATCTCGAGATGAACGCTGCGCTGGCGGCGAAGGAAGCGGGCACCGTCGCCGAGCTGGCGGGCTTTGCGGCCACGATCGCCAAGAAGACCGGCGTGGAGCTCAGCATCCTCAAGGTGGAGCTGTTCCTCGGCATTCTTATCGGTGCGATCACCTTCACCGGCTCGATCGTCGCGTACGGCAAGTTGGCGGGGAAGATCAGCTCGTCGGCGCTGACGTTGCCGGGGCGCCATCAGATCAATGCTCTGGCACTGATCACCTGCCTCGTCCTCGGCTTCCTGTACCTGCAGGGCGCCGGACTGTGGACCATGCTGGCGGTCACCGTGATCTCCGGCGCCATCGGCTGGCACCTGATCATGGCGATCGGTGGCGCGGACATGCCGGTGGTGGTGTCGATGCTCAACTCCTACTCGGGGTGGGCCGCGGCGGCTATCGGCTTCACCCTGGGCAATGACCTGCTGATCGTGACGGGGGCACTCGTGGGCTCCTCCGGTGCGATCCTGTCCTACATCATGTGTAAGGGCATGAACCGCTCCTTCGTGAGCGTGATCCTCGGCGGTTGGGGCGGTGAGACCACCTCCGCGCAGGCCGTGGAGGGCGAGATGATTGCTGCCGATGCGGACGCGGTTGCTTCGGCGCTCACCGATGCGGACAGCGTGATCATCGTGCCGGGCTACGGCATGGCGGTGGCGCAGGCGCAGGGGTCGGTGTCCGAGCTCACGCGCAAGCTGCGCGAGCAAGGCAAGACGGTGCGCTTTGCGATTCACCCGGTGGCCGGGCGCTTGCCGGGGCACATGAACGTGCTGCTCGCGGAGGCCAAAGTGCCTTACGACATCGTGTTGGAGATGGAGGAGATCAACGATGATTTCCCCACCAATGATGTGGTGATCGTGATTGGTGCGAACGACATTGTGAACCCTGCAGCACAGGATGATCCGGGTAGCCCTATTGCGGGGATGCCGGTGTTGGAGGTTTGGAAGTCTCGTAACGTGTTCGTGTGTAAGCGTGGGCGCGGGACGGGGTACTCGGGGATTGAGAATCCGTTGTTCTTCAAGGAGAACACGCGGATGTTCTATGGGGATGCGAAGGCGTCGATCGATAGTCTGCTGCACGCCCTGGTGTAAGTCCTGCTCCGGTCGCTGCGCGTGCCTACCGCGCGCCGCGATTGGCTTCGGGCCGGATGCGCTGCTG
>JBCBZW010000011.1 GCA_039815145.1 Pseudomonadota bacterium | reverse complement strand
TCGAGGAGATCGCGTGAAACTGACCCTGCATACGGAGGCAGGCGTACACCTGGTCCGCGCCTACCGACCGGGCCAACTGCGCCTTGCGGATCGCGAGGTGGATACGCCCGTGCTGATGAGTCCCAACGAGCTCGTATGCCCTTGGGATGCCCCGCCCGTGGAGACGCTCGATCTGAAGGCGCTGAAGCCGTTGCTGGCCTGGCAGCCCGACATCGTCGTGCTCGGCACCGGTCCGACCCAAGCGTTCCCGCCGGCGCTGCTCATCGCCGACCTCGCCGAGCTCGGCATCGGCCTCGAAGTCATGGGCACCTCGGCGGCCTGCCGCACCTACAACGTGCTGGTGGTGGACGGGCGCCGGGTGGCGGCGGCGCTGATCCTGTAGGCGATCGCGGCACGAACGCGGGGGTCAACGACCGCGATCGCGGGCCGGCAGGTAGCGCAGAGGATCGACGGGCTTGCCGTTGACGCGGATCTCGAAGTGCAGGCGGGGCTGCTGCCCAGGACCGAGGCCCATGCGAGCGATGCGCTGCCCTGCCCGCACGTCATCCCCCTGGGAGACGAGGAGCGCGTCGTTGTAGCCGTAGGCGCTCAAGAAGGTATCGTCGTGCTTGATGATCACCAGGTTGCCGTAATAGCGCAGGCCACTGCCCGTGTACACCACTCGGCCGCTCGCGGCGGCGCGTACGCCGTCTCCCTTCTTGCCACCGACGTCGATACCGCGTCCCGCCTCGGCGGGGTCGCTGAAGGTGGCCACCAGGGGGCCACTGGCGGGCCAGCGCCAGCTCAAGGAGGACGCCACAGAGTTGGTTGGCGCCGGCGTACGCTTCGGCGGTGACGTAGGTGCTGGCGTCGCCGCGGTGCCCTTGGGTGGCTTAGTCGATGGCTTAGGCGTCGGCGACCTGCTGGAGGTGGACGGGGGAGTGCCACGGGCGACTCGCGTCGACTTGCTGCGCCGCTTGGCACCTGACGGCTCGCTCAGCACCAGGCGCTGACCAGGGTGAATCAGGGAGGGGTTGTCGAGGCCGTTCCAACGGGCGAGGTCACGCCAGTCGAGCTTCAAGCGAAAGGCGATCGAGTAGAGCGTGTCGCCGGGCAACACCGTGTAGTGCGTGGGTTTAGCGGGCTGGTAGGGCGTGTCGTCCTGGGTCACGATCACGCACGCGTTGAGTAGCAGCAGCGTCGCCCAGGCGGCCAGGGCGACGCCCACACGCCGCGGAGGCAGCTTCACCCGGTCACTGACGCGCCCGGCCCGCATCGCTCAGTGCCCGATGGTGAGCGCCACGATCAGCACGGCGATGACGAGCACCAGGGCCCACCCCAGCCACTCCACGTGACGGCGTACGGCGGCCTCCATAGCGGGACCGCCCGCCTTCATCAACCCGGCCACCAGGAAGAAGCGTGCTCCGCGCCCGAGCAATGACATCAGCACGAAGCCCGGCAGGAACATACCGAGGGCGCCCGCGGCAATGGTGAACACCTTGTACGGGATCGGCGAGAACCCCGCTGCCAATACGGCTAACAAACCCCATCGGTCGAACCAGCTACGAGCGAGCTCGTAGGCGTCGACGTATCCAGCACGCTCGAGGAACGGCGTAATGCTCTCGATGGCGAGCACGCCGATCAGGTAGCCGAACAAGCCGCCGGCCACCGACGTGGCGGTGGTGATCGCGGCCAGAAACCAAGCCCGCGTCGGGCGCGCCAGGGTCATCGGGATCAGCATGACGTCTGGCGGGATGGGGAAGAAGGACGACTCGGCGAAGCTCAAGCCGCCGAGGTACCAGGTGGCCTGCGGCGTGCCGGCCCGGCCCATCACCCAGCTGTACAGGGCACTGAACCAGCCGCCCTCGCCGCTCAAGCGCGGCCCTCGACCAAGGGCACGAACACCACCGGGTCCAACACCTCCTGCTCGAAGTGATCGCCCTGGCGGCGAATGCACAGGAGCTGCTGCGCCCGACGTCCGCCGACGGGGATGACCAGGCGACCGCCTTCGGCGAGCTGGGACTCGAGCATCGCCGGCACCCGTGCCGGCGCCGCCGTGCAGAGGATCGCGTCGTAAGGGGCGTAGGTGGTCCAGCCCTGCCAGCCGTCGCCGTGGCGCAGGTGCACGTTCGAGAGTTTCAGGGCGCGCAGCTGCTCGCGAGCACGCTCGTAAAGCGGGGCCAAGCGCTCGACGCTGTAGACCATGCGCACGAGACCTGCCAGCACCGCGGTCTGGTAGCCGCAACCGGTACCGATCTCGAGCACCTTTGCGGGCTTGGGCGTCGTTGCCAGAATCGCTTCGGTCATCCGCGCCACCACCCAGGGCTGGGAGATGGTTTGGCCATGGCCGATGGGCAGGGAGCTGTCCTCGTAGGCGCGACTGGCGAGGGCCTCGTCAACGAACAGATGGCGAGGCACCTCTCGCATCCGATCGAGCACGGCCGTATCCGTGATGCCCTGCTCCGCCAAGCGCATGACCAGTCGCTCACGCGTACGCGCCGAGGTCATGCCGATGCCCGACGAGTATCCGTCCCCGCCCCTCATGCGCCCAACTCCGACACCCAGCCAGCGAGGCTCGGCAACGCCGAATGGCGCGTGAGATCGACCTGCAAGGGGGTGATGGACACGCAGTGTTCGGTGAGGGCGTGAAAGTCCGTCCCCTCCCCCGCGTCCTGCTCCTCGCCGGCGGGTCCTACCCAATAGATCCGTGCACCGCGTGGATCGGTCGATGCGATCGCCGGCTCCGCCTTGTGTCGATGGCCGAGGCGCGTGCTGCGATAGCCGCGAAGCTCCTCGACGGCGACCGCGGGCACGTTGACGTTCAGGATCGTGTCTGCGGGCAAGGGGTCGTCGATCAGGCGCCGCACCAGCTCGGCCGCCACATGGGCGCCCGTTGGCATGAAGCGACTGCGCGGCGAGCTCGAGGACATCGCGATGGCGGGCAAGCCGAGAAAGCGCCCCTCCATCGCGGCGGCGACAGTGCCCGAGTACAACACGTCATCGCCGAGATTAGGTCCATGATTGATGCCGGAGATCACCATGTCCGGCTCGAAGTCGAACAGCCCCCCGGTCACGGCGAGGTGCACACAATCGGTCGGCGTGCCGTTGGTGAAGTAGACGTCCTCCGCATCCTTCCAGACGCGGATGGGTTGCTCCAAGGTGAGCGAGTTGCTGGCGCCGCTGCGATTGCGGTCGGGCGCGACGATCACCGTCTGCTCGACAAGCGGCGCGATCGCATCGCGCAAGGCGCGGATGCCCGGCGCGCGATAACCATCGTCGTTACTGATCAGGACCTTCATGCAGTTGCATAGTCTCATGTGGTGCGGCGTGCCGCGGCGGCCTTGCGGGCCCAAGCGCTACTATACTGGATCGAGCGGGTCCCCACGCCCGCATTCAACACTCGATCGGCAACAACAGCGAGGACCCATGGCCGGCGGCGACGACGCTGACGAACAGCAGCAGGAGGCGCAGCGCCTGTTTCGCGAAGCGATGCGCGATGTGCGCCGGCTGGAGGCGGAGGATCCACCCGACGTGCTCATGCGCGCGCGCGATCCTGTGCGTCCGCGGCCGCGACCGTCCGACGCACCCTCGGCGGCGGATCGAACGCCCACCCCAAGCGCCATGGCCGACGCGTTCGCCGCGCAGAACCTTCCGAGGGTGGGACGGGGCGAGCCCCTCGAGTACCGTGCCCCCGGTGTCGCCACCTCCACCTTGCGACAGCTGCGGCGAGGTCAGTATCGGGTGGAGGGAGGCGTCGATCTGCACGGCCTCACCACCGCCCGGGCCACGAAAGTGCTGAGCGACTTCATGGCGGAGGCGCGCGAGGAACGGGCGCGTTGCATTAAAGTGGTACACGGCAAGGGGATCGGAAGCGGCGATCGTGGGCCCGTGCTCAAGACCCTCGTCAACGCCTGGCTGCGCGAGCAGCCCAACGTCCTCGCCTTCGTCTCGGCGCCAACCGAAGACGGCGGCACCGGCGCGGTCTACGTACTCCTACGCCGACCGCGGCGCGACGCCGAGAGCTGACGCAACCTCAGCGCTTGGCAAGGCGCGCTACCAACGCCTTCATGGAGGCCTGCGTCTCATCGCTGAACCAGACCTCCGCCATGCGCTGGCCGAGCCCTTCCTGGCGCAGCACCTCGAAGCGCGTGAGCAGCGCATGGCGCGCGTAGCGCCTCGTCTCGCGCTGCGCAATCGGCGGAAACGCCGCTAGGCGACGCGCCTCCTCCAGCGCCCGGGGCACCACCTCGTCCACCGCCACCACCTCGTCGACCAGACCGGCCTCGAGCGCGTCGTCGGGGGGTAGCAACGCCGCGAGGCTCAGCAGGCGCTCGGCCCGTGCAGCGCCCACCAGCCGAGCGTAGGCGTCGACCACGACGGGCGGCACGGGCAGCCCCACCTGCACTTCGTTCAGCCCGATCGTGTACTTGCCCTCCGCCATGATGCGGTAGTCGCAGAACACGGCGAGTACGGCACCGCCGGCGGGGCTATGGCCGGTGATCGCCGCCACCACGGGCACGGCACTCGCAGCGATCGTGTGCATGAGGTCAATGAAGTCCTCCCACACGGTAGCGATCGTCGGCCGATCGAGCTGCAACAGGGTGGGCACGTCGAGGCCGGCGGTAAACATGCCCGGCCGCCCGGAGATGACCACGGCGCCGGCCTCACCCCCCGCCGCCTTGATCTGGTCGCGCAGCGTCGCGATCAGGTGAGGGTCCAGGGCGTTGACCGGCGGGCGCGCCATGCGCAGTTCCCGCACGCCGCCCTCGTGGTCGATCACATCCACGGTGTCACTCATCGTCAGTCTCCTGCTTCGCTCGCCCGCGCGGTTGCGCGCGAGCGGTCGGGTTCGTCGATATCGGCCAGCTCGCGCACCAGGGAGGTGGCGTAGCTACCCGCGGGTAAGGTGAAGCGAACGCACGCCGTGCGCTCGTGCTGCTCGATCGTGGCGCCCTCGGCGCACGCGCGCAGGGGACGACGCTGCTGGCGCAGGCCGCCGCGGGCCAGCCCCGTCGCGAAGCCTTCGTGGGCGGCCGCCACCGCCTGCTCGAGCTCGGCGATGCTCGCGCCGGTGGCGAGGTCGCCCGCGCCCCACAGGGGGCCGCTCGGATGGATGTCGAAACAGGCCAGGCGCTCGGCCAAGGCGTCGTCGGGGGTGTCGACGGCGAACCAGCTCTGTGAGCCTGCCAGCATGGCCGCATCGCCCGCGAGCAGCCGGTTCCAGCTGCCCTGCGCCACACGCTCGGCGAGCACCGTATCGAAGAGCAAACTGCGCGCGGACGACAGCGCCATGCTGCGCTGCTCGCGCTTCAGGCGCCGCCCCTTCCCCGAGAACAGGCTGCGGGCACTGTCGAGGTTGCGCTGGCCGTAGCGTTGCGCACCAAAGTAGTTCGGAAACCCGTGCGCGAGCACATAGGCGAAGCGATCCGTTAGGTCCGCATCCAACTCGCGAAGGGTCAGGGTGAAGTGATTCGCCCGATGGGTGCCCCGGCGCAGCTTGCGGCCATGGCGGGCGCTGCTCAGCACCTCGACGCCTTCCACGTCGAGCTCGGCCAAGGGCGGGTCCTCGCGTCCTCCCATGCGCAGGGAGAACCACTGACGGGTCACGGCATGGCGGTCCTTCATACCGCTGTAGCTCACATCCGCCGGGGGTATCTGCGCCCAACGGGCGAGCTGGCGAGCGACCCAGGCCGTGTTGGCACCGGTCTTTTCCACTCGCAGCAAGAGGTGCTCGCCGCTGCCGTCAGGCTCCAGCCCGAGGTCCTCGTCGACCATGAAGTCCTGAGGCTCGGCGCGCAGGACGCAACGGGTCGCGGGCGCACCCTGGGCCCGAGGCGGGGCGAGGGGTGTGTCGGCGGGTGCGGTCGGGAGCGCTGGGGGCTCGCTCACGGCGTCGGCGAGGCGTTGCCGATGCGCAGTGCGCGCGTGGGCGATCGGTAGAAGGTCTCGTCGTCGCGAATCATGCCGAGATCGGTGCGGGCGCGTTCCTCGATGGCGCCGAGGCCCTCGCGCAGATCGGCGACCTCCGCGTCGAGCTTGGCATTGCGCCGCACGAGCCCGGCGTTCTCCTCCCGCAGCTGATCCAGCTCAGCGCCCAGGCGAAATACCTCGCGCAGCCCCTGCGGCGTCAGCCACAGCTGGTACTGCAGCAGCACGAATGCAGCGAGCAGGCTGATCAGGAGTGCGCGGAAGGCCATCGTTTCGGTGCCCTAGGCGAGGAGATCCAAGTTGAAGGCCTTGGCGCCGGGGTACACGGCCGCGTCGCCCAAGGCCTGTTCGATGCGCAGGAGCTGGTTGTACTTGGCCATGCGATCGGACCGCGAGAGCGAACCGGTCTTGATCTGCGTGGCGCTGGTGCCCACGGCGATGTCGGCGATCATGTGGTCGGAGGTCTCGCCCGAGCGGTGTGACACGACCGCGCCGTAGCCGGCGGCACCCGCCATTTCGATCGCCTGCAAGGTCTCTGTGAGGGTGCCGATCTGGTTCGGCTTGATCAGGATGGCGTTGGCGATGTTGCGATCGATGCCCTCGCGCAGGATGGCGGTGTTGGTGACGAACAAATCGTCGCCGACCAACTGCACCTTGTCGCCGACCGCCTTGGTGAGCAGGTCCCACCCATCCCAGTCGCTCTCGTCCATGCCGTCTTCGACGGAAATGATCGGGTAGTCGCGGGTGAGCGTGGCCAGGTATTCGACGAAACCGCCCGCATCGAAGCTGCGGTTCTCCGCAGCGAGCGTGTACTTGCCGTCGGCGTAGAACTCGGAGCTGGCGACATCGAGGCCCAGGTACACATCGCTGCCCACCTTCAGCCCGGCCTTCTCGATGGCCTGCATGATGGTCTCGAGGGCCACCGCGTTGGACGGCAGGTCGGGGGCGAAGCCGCCCTCATCGCCCACCGCCGTGTTCAAGCCCTGACCCTTGAGCACGCTCTTCAGGGCGTGGAACACCTCAGCGCCGTAGCGCATGGCTTCGGTGAAGTTCGGTGCGCCCACCGGGAGGATCATGAACTCCTGGATGTCGAGGGCGTTGTCCGCGTGGGCGCCACCGTTGATAATGTTCATCATCGGCACGGGCAGCTGGCCGACCGAGGCGGCCACGCCGGCGGTGGCGGCCAGGCGCTGATACAGAGGCTGGCGCGTGGAGATGCTCGCCGCCTGCGCCGCAGCGAGGGAGACGGCCAACAGGGCGTTGGCGCCGAGGCGGCCCTTGTTGTCGCTGCCGTCGAGGCTGATCAGGCGGGCATCCAGCGCGGTCTGATCGAGCACGTCCATGCCGACCACCACGTCGCGAATCTCACCGTTGACGTTGGCCACTGCCTTGCTGACGCCCTTGCCCAGGTAGCGAGCCTTGTCGCCATCGCGCAGCTCCACCGCTTCGCGCGTGCCCGTGCTGGCGCCCGAGGGCACCGCCGCGCGCCCGAGCGAGCCGTCTTCCAGCAACACGTCTGCCTCCACGGTGGGATTGCCCCGGGAATCGAAGATCTGGCGGGCGACGACGTTGCTGATGTTGGTCATGGGCGGGGTACTCCGCGGTCCGGTGGTGATTGATTGGCCGCGTATTCTACAGGGTTGTTTCGGCGAAACCTTCAGACTTTACCAGGCGGTCCAGGGCGATCAGTGTTCGCAGCAGGGGCTCGAGCTTGCCCAGGGGCCAGGCGTTGGGGCCGTCGCTCAGAGCCTTCTCGGGATCCGGATGGGTTTCCATGAACACCCCCGCCACCCCCGCGGCGACCGCTGCCCGGGCCAGCACGGGCACGAATTCCCGCTGGCCGCCAGACGCGTGGCCCTTGCCACCTGGCAGTTGCACGCTGTGCGTGGCATCGAACACGACGGGACAGCCCGTCTCGCGCATCACCGCCAGCGAGCGCATATCGGACACCAGGTTCTGGTAGCCGAAGCTGAAGCCGCGCTCGCAGACCATGATCTGCGCGTTGCCGGTGGCCCGCGCCTTGTCCACCACGTTGCCCATCTCCCAGGGCGAGAGAAACTGCCCCTTCTTGATGTTCATCGGCTTGCCAGCGGCGGCGACGCGTTGGATGAAGTTGGTCTGACGGCAGAGGAATGCCGGCGTCTGCATCACATCGACGACCGCCGCGACCTCCTCGATGGGCGTGTCGTCGTGCACGTCGGTGAGCACGGGCACGCCGATCTGTTCGCGCACAGCCTCGAGTATCTTGAGCCCCTCGTCGATACCCGGGCCGCGAAAGCTGCCGGCGGAAGAGCGGTTCGCCTTGTCGTAGGAACTCTTGTAGACGAAGGGAATGCCTAACTCTTCCGTCAGGTCGCGTAGGGCGCCTGCCGTCTCCATGGCCATCGCTTCACTCTCGATGACGCACGGACCGGCGATCAGGAACAGCGGGCGCTCCAGACCCACCTCGACGCCGTTGAGCTTCACGGGGAGACGCCCAGGCTGCTCAGGCGCTCGCCTCACGCGGCATCATGCCCTCGCGGTAGGCACGGGCGGCGCGCACGAACCCTGAGAACAGCGGATGGCCATCGCGCGGATTGGAGGTGAACTCCGGGTGGAACTGGCAGGCCAGGAACCACGGGTGATTGGGCACCTCGACGATCTCCACCAGGTCATCGGCGGAGCGACCGGAGAAGCGCAGGCCCTGGGCCTCGAGCTGGCCCATGTAGGTGTTGTTGAACTCGTAGCGATGGCGGTGGCGCTCGGAGATGGTGAGATCGCCGTACAACTGGTGGGCCAGGGAGCCCGGCCGCAGGCGGCACTCCTGGGCACCCAGGCGCATGGTGCCACCGAGGTCGCTGTCCACATCGCGCTGCTCGACGGCGCCGCTACGGTCCCGCCACTCGGTGATCAGGCCGATCACCGGATCCGGCGTCGCCGGATCGAACTCTGAGCTGTGGGCGGAGGTGAGGCCCGCCACGGAGCGCGCGTACTCGATCACCGCCACCTGCATGCCGAGGCAGATGCCGAGGTAGGGAATGCGCTTCTGACGCGCGTAGCCGGCGGCCAGGATCTTGCCCTCGATGCCGCGCTCGCCGAAGCCGCCGGGCACGAGCACCGCGTCCATGCCGGCGAGGCGGCCGGGGCCATCCTCCTCCAGGCTCTGGGCTTCGATGTAGTGCACCCGCACGCGCGTGTGGGTGTGCACGCCGGCGTGCATCAGGGCTTCCGTAAGGCTGATGTAGGAGTCGCGGAAGTCCACGTACTTGCCCACCATCGCCACGTCGACCTCCGCTTCCGGATTGGCCCGTGCATCCACCACCCGCTGCCAATCGTCGAGCTGAGCCTCGGGCACCTCGAGGCCGAAGTGCTCGGCAACGATATCGTCGAGACCCTGGCCCTTCAGGATGAAGGGGATCTTGTAGATGTCGTCTGAATCGTGGCAGCAGATCACGGCGCGCGGTTCCACGTTCGTGAACAGGGCGATCTTGCGCCGCTGCTCCTCGGGAATCATCTTCTCCGCGCGACACAGCAGAATGTCCGGCTGAATACCGATCGAGCGCAGCTCCTTCACCGAGTGCTGCGTCGGTTTGGTCTTGATCTCGCTCGACACGCTGATGTACGGCACCAGGGTCAGGTGCATGAACAGCGAGTTGCGTACCCCCACCTCCACGCGGAACTGGCGAATCGCTTCCAGGAACGGCAGGGACTCGATGTCACCCACGGTGCCGCCGATCTCCACCATGCATATGTCCGCGCCGTCCGCGCCCTGGCGGATGCAGCGGATGATCTCGTCCGTGATGTGCGGAATGACCTGCACGGTGGCGCCGAGGTAGTCCCCCCTGCGCTCCTTGCGGATCACATTCTCGTAGATGCGCCCGGTGGTGAAGTTGCTGGAGCGGCTCGTGGTGTGGCGCACGTAGCGCTCGTAGTGCCCCAGGTCGAGATCGGTCTCGGCGCCGTCGTGGGTGACGAACACCTCGCCGTGCTGAAAGGGACTCATGGTGCCTGGATCGACGTTGATGTACGGATCCAGCTTCATCATGCTGACGCGCAGACCGCGCGCCTCGAGCAGAGCTCCCAAAGAAGCCGAGGCGATGCCTTTCCCCAACGAGGAAACGACGCCGCCGGTCACGAAGACGTATTTAGTCATGAGAGGGAACCCCGTCTGTGCGGATGCAAAAGGCGCATCAGCAAGCCGGGAGTAGAAACTACCAGATTCGGTCCCTAACGACAAAGGAAAGCGCGACCGACCGCCCCGTCAGTGCACGCTCGGGTGCCCCTCCCAGCGCACTTCGAGGGCTGGCGCGTCGGGTCTCGCGGCAAACTCCGCGGTTACCGCCAGGCCGGCGATGGCGACGATCGCATCCCCCTGACACAGGAGCGGGATGCGCCCGCGCATCCATGGCACCACCCCCCAGTCCTGCAGCAGGTGCTTCAGGGATCGGCTGCCCGCACGCCCGACCAGGCGAACGCGCTCCCCGCCGCGGCGAAAACGCACGCGCACCGGAGCGGCGTGCCAACGCTCGGGATCGACGCGCAAGCCCCCCACCCCCGGCGCCACCGGGGCCACCGCGAGGCGCCCCAGCGCGGCGGGAAGCGCCAAGCGGTCATCGGCGCTCGGCAGCGGGTCATCGAGGCGGATCTGCGCGGGGCACACGAGGTAGAGGTGATCGCGATAGCGGCGCAGAGCGACCTCCTCCCACTCGAGGCTCGGCAGGGCATCCTGGGCGCAGGTGAGGAGGTCATCGAGGCCCTGGCGCAGGCGCCGCTCCGGCGGCGGCCGATACCCGCGGGCGCGACACCAAGCGCGCACGAGGTTGCGCTGACGATCGCCACCCAAGGGCGCGAGGCTCACCACCGGCAAGCGATCCAATACGGCCAGTTCGGCACCGGCGTCCACGCGGGCGAGGGCGTCGCCCTGGGCCGCGGCGGCTCCGCAGTGGGCTGCACTGCGCACCGCGCCCGCCGCGATCGACGGCCAGCGTGCCCGCAGCCGCGGCACTACCTCACGGCGCAGATAGCTGCGCGCGTGACGCGGATCGGCGTTCGAGGGGTCGTCGACGTAGGTGAGGCGATGGTGGTGCGCATAGGCCGCCACCTGTTCGCTCGACCAATTCAGCAGCGGTCGCAGGTGCCAGCCCTTCCCTCGCCGCTGTACGGAGGGCATTCCCGCGAGGCCCTGCACCCCTGCTCCTCGGGCCAGGGCCAGCAGCACGGTCTCCAGCTGATCGTCCGCGTGATGCGCTGTCAGCAGGCGCCCTTGTGCGGCGAGGTGCTCGAGCAAAGCGGCGTAGCGCGCTTCGCGAGCGACTGCTTCCTCGCCACCATCGCCGGCCCGTCGCGCCAGGGTCAGGCGCTCGACCGCGAGCGCCACGCCGAGTTGCCCCGCCTGTTGCTCACAGTGTGTTGCCCACGCGTCCGCTTGCGGGTGCAGGCCATGGTGGATGTGAACCGCTTGCAACTGGCAGCCGGGCAGCGCGCCGGCGGCGCTGAGGGAGTGGACCGCGTGCAGCAGCACGCTCGAGTCGCGGCCGCCGCTGTAGGCCAGCAGCAACTGGCCCGGTGGGACATCGGGCGGTTGGGCGAGCGGATCGAGTAACAGGTCGCTCGCCGGCGGGGTCGCCTCGCCGGTCAGGCGGCCCCGTCCTTGAACATGCCGAAGTTGGCGAGGCGCTGATAGCGCGCGGCCACCAGATCCTCGGCAGGGATGCCGCTGAGCTGATCGAGGAGCTTGTCGAGCGCGCTGACGAGCGTCTTCGCCATGGTCTTGGGATCGCGATGGGCGCCGCCGAGCGGCTCGTCCAGCACCTCGTCGATGAGTCCCAGGTCGTACAGACGGTCACCCGTGATGCCCATCGCTTCCGCCGCGTCCTCGGCCTTCTCCGCACTGCGCCAGAGAATGGAGGCGCAGCCCTCGGGGGAGATCACCGAGTAAATCGAGTGTTTGAGCATCAGCACCCGATCACCGACGCCGATCGCCAGGGCGCCGCCCGAGCCGCCCTCGCCGATCACGACGCACACGATGGGCACGCTGAGGCGCGCCATCACCGTGAGGTTGCGGGCGATGGCCTCGCTCTGGCCGCGCTCCTCCGCACCGATGCCCGGGTAGGCGCCCGGGGTGTCGATCAAGGTGATGATCGGCAGCTTGAAGCGCTCAGCCATCTGCATCAGGCGCAGGGCCTTGCGGTAGCCTTCAGGACGCGCCATGCCGAAGTTTCGGCGCACCTTCTCACGCGTATCGCGGCCCTTCTGATGGCCGAGGATCAGCACCGGGCGCCCCTCGAGGCGGCCGATCCCGGCGATCAGGGCAGGATCATCGCGAAAGGCGCGATCTCCGTGCAGTTCCTGAAAATCCGTGAACATCATGTCCACGTAATCGAGGGTGTACGGGCGAAGCGGGTGGCGTGCCAGGCGAGCGATCTGCCAGGCGCTCAGGTTGGAGAAGATCTGCTCCGTCAGCGCGCGGCTCTTCTCTTCGAGCTTGGCCACTTCCTCATTGATGTTGATCTCCGAGTCGCCGGTGACGTGGCGCAGTTCGTCGATCTTGGCCTCTAGTTCGGCGATCGGTCGCTCGAAGTCGAGAAAATCCGTATCCATGTTCGCGGTCAAATGGGCAACCCCGATAACGACTTGTAAGACCGGCTGGGGTGCGCCATCGCTGGGCGACGGGCGTTCCTGGCATGCCGATACTGGTTGAAGCCCGCAACCTTAGCGGGCGTGCGCCGGGTCCACAAGCAACTCACAGGGGAACACGCCGCCTACGCGTCGAGTTGCTGCGCGTAGACCAGCCGGACCCGGCGACCGCCGGTCAAGGAGTGGAGACGGTCGAGGAGCTGGCGGGTTGGGCGCACCCGCCACTCATCGCCGAGGGACAGGCGAGCGCCGGCTTGAGCGCTGCGGTAGAGCACATTCACCTGGCAGCAGCCGGGCGCCTTGAAGGGGCTCAGCGCCTCGCGCAGCTCACTGGCGAAACGTTGGGCGTCCTCGCCGCTATCCACGTCCGCAGGCGCTTGCCAGAAGATGTCCATGCGCCGGGCACACTTCTCCCAGAGCTGATCGAGGTCCATGATCTCGCGAGCGTCCCCACGCCATGCGTCGCTGTAATCGTCGTAGCGCAGGATACAGTCCACGATCAGGATCGTGTCCTTGACGATGGCGTTGCGCGCCCGCTGGTACAGATCGTCGTTGACCACGATCTCCATTCGACCGCTGCGGTCATCCAGCATCAGCATCAGGCGTTGGCCGCGCTTGCGGATATCCACCAGCAGGCCCGCCACGCGTACGTTGCGACGACCGGCCGAATACGCGCGTTCGCGTTGCGCCTGGGTCGGCTCTTCGGCCTGCAGCTCACCGAGCCGACCGCTGGTCACCTCGGCGATCTCCGCCTCGTACTGGGCGAAGGGATGGCCGCTGAGGTAGAGCCCCAGCGCGTCGCGCTCGTACTTCAAGCGCAGGCTCTCCGGCCACTCCGGCCGCGGCGCCGCGCGCGGGGCGCTGGCGGTGTCTGCCGCCGCCAAGGGCGCTTCCGTGGCGGCCAGGCCGAACAGGTCGTCCTGCCCCGCCTCGCTGGCTCGAGCGCGTTGCTCGGCGGCGCGCAGGGCATCGCCCAGCTGCGCGTCCAGGGTGGCTCGGTTAGCACCGATGCTATCCATGGCACCGGAGCGAATCAGCCCCTCCAGCACGCGGCGATTGATCCGCTGCAGATCGATGCGGTCGCACACATCATGCAGGCTCGTGTAGGGCCCACCCCGCTCGCGTTCTTCGATCACCGCTTCTACCGCACCGCGCCCGACGCCCTTGATGGCGCCGAGGCCGTAGCGAATGCCGTCGCCCTCGGTGGTGAAGTAGTAGTCCGAGGCGTTCACATCCGGCATCTTCACCTCGAGCTTCATCTCGCGGCAGGCATCGACCAGATGCATGAGCTTGTCCGTGTGCTCGAGGTCTGCGGACAGCACGGCAGCCATGAAGGCGGCGGGGTAGTGGGCCTTCAGCCAAGCGGTGTGGTAGGAGAGCAGCGCGTAGGCCGCCGAGTGTGACTTATTGAAGCCGTAGCCGGCGAACTTCTCCATCAGGTCGAAGATGTGGGTCGCCACATCCTCGTCGACGCCGCGCGCCAACGCCCCTTCCATGAAAATGTCGCGCTGCTTGGCCATCTCCTCGGGTTTCTTCTTGCCCATGGCGCGACGCAAGAGATCGGCGCCGCCGAGGGAGTAACCGGCCAGCACCTGAGCGATCTGCATCACCTGCTCCTGGTACAGGATCACCCCGTAGGTCGGTTCCAGGATCGACTCGAGCTCCGGGTGCGGGTAGGCGATCGCCGCCAGGCCATGCTTGCGCGCGATGAAGTCGTCCACCATGCCGGACTGCAGGGGGCCGGGGCGGAACAGGGCGACGAGGGCCACGATGTCCTCGAAGCGGTGCGGCTGCAGGCGCTTGATGAGGTCCCGCATGCCGCGCGACTCCAACTGGAACACGGCCACGGTGTCGCAGGCCTTGAGCAGATCGAAGGCGGCGCTGTCGTGCATGGCCACGCGGCGCAGATCTAGGGGCTCCTCGCCGGCACCCGCACGGGCCACGTCGATGGTCTTCACCGCGCGGTCGATGATCGTGAGCGTGCGCAGCCCCAGGAAATCGAACTTGACCAGACCGATCGCTTCCACGTCGTCCTTGTCGAGCTGGGTGACCTTGTTGCCGCCCCCCTCTTCGCACACCAGCGGGGTGAAGTCTGTGAGTTCGCCCGGGGCGATGACCACGCCGCCGGCGTGCTTGCCCGCGTTGCGCGCCAAACCCTCCAAGGAGCGCGCGAGATCGATCACCGCGCTCACCTCCTCGTCGCTGTGGTACTGGCGCTTGAGCTCCTCGTCCTGCTCCAGGGCCTTGTCCAAGGTCATGCCGATCTCCATCGGGATGAGCTTGGCGATGCGATCGACGAAGCCGTAGGGATGCCCCAGCACGCGGCCGACGTCGCGCACCACGGCGCGCGCGGCCATGCTGCCGTAGGTGATGATCTGGGAGACTCGATCGCGGCCGTAGCGATCGGCGACGTAGTCGATCACCCGGTCACGGCCGTCCATGCAGAAGTCGATATCGAAATCGGGCATGGACACGCGTTCGGGGTTCAGGAAGCGCTCGAAGAGCAGGTCGTACTCGAGGGGATCGAGATCGGTGATGCCCAAGGCGTAGGCCACCAGGGAGCCCGCGCCCGAGCCACGGCCGGGCCCCACGGGCACGTCGTTCTCGCGCGCCCAGCGCACGAAGTCCGCCACGATGAGGAAGTAGCCAGCGAAGCCCATGCTCTGGATCACGTCGAGCTCACGGGCGAGGCGCTTGTCGTAGACCTCCTGGGCGTGCTCCGTTGGGTGCTCGATGAGCTTCGGTCCTAGGCGGCGGGCCGACTCCTCGGCGAGGAACCGGTTCTCGTCGTAACCGTCCGGCAGCTCGAAGTCCGGCAGCACGCTCTTGCCGAGGGTCAGCTCCAGATTGCAGCGCAGGGCGATCTCGACGCTATTCTCGAGGGCCTCGGGGAGATCGTCGAACAGGTCCGCCATCTCCTCGACGGTGCGCAGGTACTGCTCCTGCGTGTGGCGACGGGGTCGGCGCCCGTCGGCAAGCGTGTAACCGTCGTGGATACACACGCGAGCCTCGTGCGAGTCGTACTCCTCAGGCTGGAGGAAGCACACGCCGTTGGTGGCCACCACCGGCACGGCGAACTCGGCGCTCATCAGCACCGCATCCGCCAGGTACTCATCCTCGCCCGGGCGACCGATCCGCTCCAGCTCGACGTAGTAGCGATCTTCGAAGACGTCCAACCAATGCTGGAGGCGCTCACGGGCCAGGGGCGCACGGTTCTGCACCAGCGCCTGCCCGACATCGCCGTCCATGGCCCCGGACAGGGCGATCAGGCCTTGGGTGGCCTGTGCACTCAGCCACTCCCGCTCGACCCGGGGACGTCCGTCGTGCAAACCGTCGAGGTACGCGCGAGTGAGTAGATTCGATAGGCTACGGTAGCCGGTGGGATCCTGGCAGAGCACCGTGAAGCGGTAGTCCGCCTGCCGTTCCTCGTGTGCGGCGATGGTAAGATCGGCACCGATGATCGGTTTGACGCCGGCCTTCTCCGCGGCGCGGTAGAACTTGACCATGGCGAACACATTGTTGTGGTCGGTGATCGCCACCGCGCCCATACCGTTGTCCGCCACCCGGCGCACCAAGCCGGGGATACGCACCACGCTGTCGATCAGCGAGTACTCCGAGTGCACGCGCAGATGGACGAAACCGCTCATGCCACGCCCTCGGTCCGCTCGCGCAGGGCGGCGTCGACAGGGGCGAAGCTGCGCCTGTGCAATGCGCAGGGGCCGGCATCGCGCAGCGCCTCGAGATGCGATCGGGTGGGATAGCCCTTGTGCTTCTCGAAGCCGTAGGCGGGAAACCGCGCGTGCGCTTGCACCATGTGCTCATCGCGCCAGACCTTGGCGAGGATCGACGCGGCGCTGATCGACGCCACCGTCGCATCGCCCCCGATTACCGCCTCTGCCCTCGCGACACCCTCTGGCAGGGTGGGTAGCTGGCGGCCGTCGATCAGGGCGCGGTCGGCGGGGCCGTCGCTGACCACGCCGGCGAGGGCGCGCGTCATGGCGAGAAGGCTGGCCTGCAGAATGTTGAGGCGATCGATCTCCTCGACCTCAGCGCTGGCAATACACCACGCCGTCGCCTGCTCGCGGATCTCCCCTGCGAGGCGCTCGCGCTGGCGCGCGGTGAGCTTCTTCGAGTCCTTGAGCCCCTCCGGGACCCGCCGCGGATGCAACACCACGGCCGCCGCAACCACCGGGCCGGCCAGGGGCCCGCGGCCCACCTCATCCACGCCGATAGCCCAGCGCCGAGCGCGCACGCCACGGCGGCCGCCGCAATGCACGCTCGCCCCCGGCAACGGCAGCGGCTCGGATGCCAAACCGCGCTGTTTTGCTGCCACCCTGGTGCTCCCGTCGACCAAGCTACCCCCCTGTCGCCCACGTAATCGCCTCAGCCCCAATCGGCCAGAGCCTGTCTGGCGCTGGGGGGCGCGTCAACCTTGATCTCCATGGGCCAGTCGTGCCTGATTGGGCGCCATGAGCTCAGACTACAAGCAAGCGCTGCGCGCGCTTCAGGTGCGGCTGGTACGCATGCAGCGGCGCATCATCGACGAGGGACTTCGGGTATTGGTGCTGTTCGAGGGGCGTGACACCTCGGGCAAGGACGGTGTGATCAAGCGCATCACCCAGCACTTGAGCCCGCGCGACCTGCGAGTGGTCGCCTTGGGCAAACCCTCCGACCGCGAGACGTCGAGCTGGTACTTCCAGCGCTACGCCCATCACCTGCCCGCCAACGGCGAACTCGTGCTCTTCAACCGCAGCTGGTACAACCGCGCCGGGGTGGAGCGGGTGATGGGGTTCTGCAACGACGAGCAGCACGAGCGCTTCCTGCGCCAAGTGCTGCCCTTCGAGCGGATGTTGGTCGACTCGGGCACGATCGTGCTGAAGTACTACCTCGATATCTCCCGCGACGAGCAAGCCGAGCGCCTGGCCGCGCGGCGGGAGGATCCCCTGAAGCAGTGGAAGATCAGCCCGATCGACGCCGTCGCCCTCGAGCACTGGGACGGGTACACCCACGCGCGGGACGAGATGCTCACCCGGACCCACACACGGGAGATCCCCTGGTGGGTGGTGCGCACGAATGAGAAGCGCGAGGCGCGCCTCAACGTGATCCGCCACCTGTTGCGCGAAGTCTGCCCAGATCTCGCCCCGGAGCCCCCAGATGCACCGGAGGGTCTGCTCGATGAGAAGGTGCTGTTCGCCTTCGGCCCCGAGCGCCTGCCCGGCAAGGATCGGACGAACGGCGACCTGACCACCCTCGCTCCCTAGATCAGCTGGAGCTGAGGCCCTCGCCCCTCCCTTGCAGCAACTCGTGCAGCGCCTGCGCGGCCCGCTGGCTGGCGCCCCGGCGCAGGATTCGGTGGAGCCGTTCGTAGGTGCTGGTCAACCTGGCCCTTGCATCGGATGATGCCTCTAGCTGTTCGAGCACGGCAGCGCCGAGGGCCTCACCGCTGACCGCCTCCTGCATGATCTCGGGCACCAAGTCCGCGCCCGCCAGCAGATTGGGCAAGGAGAAGCGCTCGGTGGTCATCAGTTTCAATCGTCTCGCCACCCAGGCGCTCACCGGCGATACGCGATAGCACACCACCATCGGCCGCTTGATGAGCAGGGCCTCGAGGGTGGCCGTACCCGAGGCCAGCAGCACCACATCGGCAGCCGCCATCACCTCGCTCGCACGGCCGTCGATCAACGCGAGGGGCAGGGGCGACCCTGGCTGCTCTGCGAGGAGGGTCTCGAAGGTGCTGCGCACGGTCGGGTTTGCCATCGCACTGACGAAACGCACCGCCGGCCGACGTGCCAACAGCCAACGCATGGCGTCCCCCAGGGGCTGCGCGAGCCGGCGAACCTCGCCCTCGCGACTGCCGGGCAATACCGCGACGACGGGCGACTCATCGTCCGACGGCAGGCCCAGCGCCGCGCGAGCGCGGTCAGGATTGCTGGTCATTGGCACTCGGTCAGCCAACGGATGGCCGGTGAAGGTGGCACCCACACCATGCTCCGCGTAGAACTCCGCCTCGAAGGGCAACAGGCAGAGCACGTGATCCACGCTCTCCCCGATACGCTTCACGCGCCCGCTGCGCCAGGCCCAGAACTGAGGGCTCACGTATTGCACGGTGCGCAGGCCACTCACGCGCGAGCGCAGGCGTCGGGCGAGGCCGAGGTTGAAGTCCGGGGAGTCTATACCGACGAAGAGATCTGGCGCGGCCGCCGCGATCTCGCGCAACAGGCGCGAGCGCAGGCGAAGCAACCTCGGCAGATGACCTATCACCTCCGCTAGGCCCATCACGGCGATCTCCTCGCTGTCAGCGAGCGCCTGGCAGCCTAGGGCGCGCATGCGCGGCCCAGCCATGCCGAACACGTGGGCCTTCGGGTAGCGCTCTCGAAGCGCTTCGATCAGATCGGCCCCGAGCGCATCACCGGACGCCTCACCGGCCACGAGCGCGATCCGAGGAGAGCGCTGGTCGGTCATGGACGCCTACCGCGGGAGCGCGCTAGCGAATGATGCTGCGCTGGGTGTCGCGCAGGAAGTCGACCAGCGGTTGCAGCTCGGGCTGCTCGCCGACCACCGCATCGAACTGCTCCAAGGCCTGCTCCAGGCGCAGCTCGCTGCGATAGAGCACCTTGAAGGCGTTGCGGATGTTACGAACCTGCTCGGCCGTGAAGCCTCGGCGCTTGAGGCCTTCGCTGTTCACCCCCCGCGGCTCGCCCAGATGCCCGGCCGCCATCACGTAGGGGGGCACATCGCGCGAGAGGCCACAATCCATCGCCGTGAAGGCGTGACAGCCGATGCGGCAGAACTGATGGACCTTGGTGAAGCCGCCGAGCACCGCGTAGTCGTCCACGGTCACGTGGCCCGCCAGGGTGGTGTTGTTGGCCATTACCGTGTGATCGCCGACCAGGCAGTCGTGGGCGATGTGCACGTAGGCCATGATCCAGTTGCCATCGCCGATGCGGGTGACCCCACCGCCCCCGCTGGTGCCGCGGTTGATGGTGCAGTACTCACGGATGGTGTTGTCCGCTCCGATCTCGAGACGACTGTCCTCATCGTCATCGAACTTCTTGTCCTGGGGGTCGCCGCCGATCGCCGCGAAAGGGTAGATGCGCGTGCGAGGGCCGATGGTGGTCGGGCCCTCGATGACGGCGTGGGCACCGATGCGGCCGCCCTCACCGATCTCGACCTCAGCGCCGATCACCGCGTAGGGGTCGACCTGTACCGAGTCATGTAAACGAGCCTGCGGTGAAATCACCGCGCGCTCATCTCTCAACTGCCGATCTCCACCCGTGCAGCCATGATCTCAGCCTTCGCGGCGACGTCGCCGTCCACCTCTGCCACCGCATCGAAGCGCCAGATGTTCTTCACCGTGCGCAGGGAGCGCACCCGCAGCGTGAGCGTATCCCCAGGTTCCACGGGACGCTTGAAGCGGGCCTTATCGATCCCGCAGATGTAATAGAGCACGGTCTCGTCCGGCACGCCGAGGGTCTGGAAGGCGAGCAACCCAGTCGCCTGCGCCAGCGCCTCGATGATGAGGACCCCCGGCATGACCGGTCGATGGGGGAAATGCCCCGTGAAAAACGGCTCGTTGATGGTGACCTGCTTGATCGCCACGAGGTGGCTGTTCGCCTCGCACTCGAGCACCCGATCGACGAGAAGAAACGGGTAGCGATGTGGCAGCTGGCTCATCACCTTGTGGATGTCCATCACCGGCTTCTGCCCCTGCTCTCCTGCTGCCATCGTCTCCCCTTCCGCCTAGTTGTCGTTGCGAGTGGTCACCTGTTTTTCCAGGCGCTTCACGCGGCTCGCCAAATCATCGAGCTGCTTGTAGCGCGCGACGCCGCGCGCCCAGCGCTTGTTCTCTTCGACGGGAATGCCGCTGGAGTAGACGCCGGGACCGGCGAGCGACCTGGTTACCATGGTCATGCCGGTAACCACCACGTCATCGCCGATCTCGATATGGCCGTTGAAGCACGCTGCGCCGCCAATCATACAGCGTTGGCCGATTCGCGTACTGCCGGAGATACCAACGCAGGCGGCGATCACCGTGTGATCGCCAATGCTGACGTTGTGCGCCACCTGGATCAGGTTGTCCAAGCGCACGCCGTGGCCGATGACCGTGTCGCCGATGGCACCGCGGTCGATGGTGGTGGAGGCCCCGATCTCCACGTCGTTGCCGATCCGTACCCCGCCGATCTGGGGCACGCCGATCCAGCCTTCGGCTGTGCGCGCCATGCCGAAACCGTCCGCGCCGAGCACGACTGCCGGGTGCAGCACCACCCGATCCCCGAGCGTGACGTCGTGACAAAGCGTGACGTTGGCCGCCAGCCGGCAACCGGCACCCAGTCGGGAGCTGGCGCCGATCACGCAGCCTGCGCCAACGACGCTGTTGGCCCCGATCTGGACCTCATCCTCGATGACGACGTTGGGGCCGATGGCCACGCCCGACCCCAGCTCGACGCGCTCTCCGATCACGGCGGAGGGGTGCACCCCAGCGCTCGGTCGCGTCCGCGGGTAGAGCCAATCCGCGATGCGGGCGTAGGTGACGTAGGGGTCGTCGCTGATCAGCGCATCGACCGGACAGGCGTCCAGGTGCCGGGGCTGGAGCACCACGGCGCCGGCACGGGTCGAGGCGAGTGCCCCCGAATAACGAGGGTTGGCGAGAAAACTGAGGGCATCCTCACCAGCATCGCCGAGGGTGGCGACGCGAGCGATCATGCGCTCCGGGTCTCCCCGGAGCGATGCACCGGCGCGCACGGCCAGGTCACCCAAGCGGAGCGCTAGCGGCTCCCCACGCACGCCAGTGGCCCAGTGATCAGCGGGCGTTCTTCTCCAGGGCCTTCAACACCTCGTCGGTGATGTTGGCCTTGTCGCTCGCGTAGAGCACGCCTTCGCCGACCAGCAGATCGTAGCGCTTGCTCTTCGCGTAGTCCTGAACCGCCACCAACAACTCGCGCTGCAGCCTGCTCAGGGATTCGTTGCGGGCGATATTGAAGTCTTCCTGGAGCTCGCGCTCCTTGCGCTTGTAGTCGAGCTCGCGGCGCTTGATGTCGGCTTCCTTACGCTCGCGCTCGCTCGCTCCCATCACCGGGCTGTCGCGACGGAAGTTCTCCACTTCACGCTGCAGCGCCTGGCCCTCGTTCTGCACTTCCTTCAAGCGCGGCGCGAACTGTTGGTTCAGCTGCTCCTGCACGGACTGGGATTGCGGAGCGGCCTCCACCAGGCGGGCGAAATCCACCACGCCCACCTTCAGGTCGGCGGCGGTGGCAGCGGTCGTGGCGCAGAGCATCAGCGCAACGCTCAGGAACATGGCTTTGGTCGCTTGTCGCATGAGGTATACCTCTGTTTTCCTTTTCATTAGGTAATAAGCGTGGGCAGCAATCAGAACGTCTGGCCCACGGAGAACTGGAACCGCTCGACTTCGTCTAGAGGACCCGCGTTGAGCGGGACGGCGAGACTGAACCGGAAGGTACCGAGGGGCGCTAGCCACTCGACGCCGACACCGACGGAGCTGCGCAACTCGTTCAGATCGAATCCGAAGTCAGTTCGGTTGGCGCTGGGCGTGCTGCAGGACGTACCCACCAGGTTGCCATTGTCCGCCCGTGCCGTACAGAAGTCAGTGTCGCCTTCGTAGAAGATGTTGCCGATGTCGTAAAAGATGGCAAACCGCGTGCTATCGCCGAAGTTCTCGGGCGTCGGCACCAGCAGTTCGAGGTTGCCTACCACCTTGACGTTACCGCCGTAGGGGTTGTTGAACGAGTCACGAGGCCCGAGGAAGCCGTTGCGATAGCCACGTACCGAGCCCGGTCCACCGGCAAAGAAGTTCTTGAACGGTGGCAGGTCCGTCGTCTCGTTAAGGGGCTGACCATAGCCCAGCTCCGCGTTCGCGCGGATGCCCCAGCGGCCCGGCAGGTTGATGTACTTCAGGTAGTCGTAGCGCGCGGTGAAGTACTCGACGTCGCTCACTTCGGGCGCGGTCACGCCGAGCGTCAGGCGCTGGCGGCTGCCGCGGGTAGCGAAGATCACGCGGTTACGCGTGTCACGGCCCCAGCCCAGGAACGCCTCGATGGTGCGGAAGTTGGTGCCGAAGAACCCGTCCGCCACCTCGAAGGTATCGCCGTTGTTGAGCACGAAGGCCCGCGCCTGCTCGGCGCTGAACTGGCCCGTGACGAGATCCGCACTCTGGAACGCCAAGCCGTAGCGGAAGAAACCGAACTCTGAGATCGGCACACCAAACTCGAAGCTCGCGTTGATGGTCTCGGTGGAGAAGTCCGACGCGCCGATGATGAACTGGGTGGAATCGCGGTAGCCGAGCCCGAGCGTTAGCTGCACACCGTCCTTGGTCCAGTAGGGGTTGGTGTGCGAGACCTGCGCGGAGGTCACGAACTGGCCGAGGTTGAGGTCCGCGGCGAGGCGGGTGCCGCGGCCGAGGAAGTTGGTGTGCGTGAAGTTACCGTTGAGCAGGATACCCTGCGTGCCGGAGAATCCGATGCCGCCGCCGAACTGTCCGGGCAGGCCTTCCTCGATCTCCATTTCCACATCGACCAGGTCGTCCGAGCCCGGCACGGGCACGGTCTCCGTGGATACGTTGGTCACGAAGGGCAGGCGTCGCACGCGCTGCTCCGAGCGCTCGAGCTGCACGTTGGAGAGGTAGCCCCCCTCCAACTGACGCATCTCGCGGCGGAACACATCGTCATCGACGGTGGTAGTGCCATTGAAGTTCACCCGCCGCACGTACACACGCTTACCGGGCTCGACGAAGAAGCTGATCGCCACCTCGCGGGTCTCGGGGTTGATGTCGGGAATCGGGTTGATGTTGGCGAACGCGTAACCTTCCTGCCCCAGCCTGTAGCCCATCAGCTCCGTGCTCTGAGTGACCTGCTTGCGCGAGAAGGTCTCGCCCGGCCGAGCCAACACCAGCCCCAACAGATCCTCCTCGGGCACGACGAGATCGCCCGTCATGCGCACTTCAGAGACGGTGTAGCGCTCGCCCTCTTCGATGTTCACCGTGATGAACATGTCCTGCTTGTCCGGCGAGATGGCCACCTGAGTGGATTCGATCTCGAAGGAGGCGAAGCCCCGATCCATGTAGAAGGAGCGCAGACTTTCGAGGTCGCCCTGCAGGGCCTCACGGGCGTAGCGATCGCGCTTGTTCAGGAACGAGAGCAGCGTGGGCGTGCTGAGCTGAAACTCATCCAGCAGCTCCTTGTCCTTGAAGTTGTCGTTACCAACGATATTGATCTGCCGGATACGGGCTCGCACGCCCTCTTCGACGAAGACCTGGATGCTGACGCGGTTGTCCGGCAGATCGGTCACCGAGGTGTCCACCGTGACGCCGTACTTGCCGCGTTCGAAGTACTGCTGGGTGAGGAACTGGGTGACGCTATCGAGGACGGAGCGATCGAAGGAGCGGCCAGGCGAGAGGCCCACCTCACGCAGTGACCCGAGAAGATCCTCGGTCTTGATATCCTCGTTACCGCTGATGTCGAAGGACGCGATCGACGGGCGCTCGCGCACCACCACGATCAGCGTGTTGCCATCGCGGCGAAACTCGATCCCATCGAAGAACCCCTGCGCGTAGAGCGCACGGAAGGCTTCGCGAAGGCGCACGGGGTTGAGCTGATCACCGATGTTGATAGGCAGGTAGTTGTACACCGTGCCTTCGGAGATTCGGCGCAAGCCCTCCACGCGCAGGTCCTGCACGGTGAAGTTGGCGTTGGCCGCGACCTGGGCGAAGGACGGTGCCGAGAGGCACACGAGCAAGCCCATCAGGAGGCCGCCCAATACCGCCCTCGCCTTCCGTGGCGCGAGCAAATGCATCATCCGATGAGCCTCGACAGATCGTTGTACAAGGCGAGGGTCATGAGCGCTAACACGGCGAATATCCCCACTTGCTGACCGAGCAGCTGAACGCGATCGGACAGGGGACTACCCCGCACACCCTCTATCGCCGTAAACACAATTTGCCCGCCGTCCAGCATCGGCACGGGCATCAGATTGATGAGCCCGAGGCTAACGCTGACCAGCGCCAGGAAGCGCACGAAATCCACGAAGCCGCTGCGGAAGGTATCCCCCGCATAGACTGCGATGTTGATCGGCCCCGAGAGGTTCTCCATCGACACCTGTCCGAAGAGCATGCGTCGGAACAGATCGAGGGTCAGGCTGGTCATCTCCCAGGTTTTGGCGGCCGCGTTGCGGGCCGCCGTGACCGGGCCGAAGCGCTGTTCGGACCACAGCTGATCGATCGTCTCGCGAGGCAGGGGGGCTGCCGCCACGCCCGCGTAGCCGACGCGCTGCTCGCCCTCCACCTGCTCGCCGAGGGTGATGTCCAGAACCGCTTCGCTACCGTCGGCGCGGGTCACTGCAAACGAGGTGCTACGGCCAGGGAAGGGACGCACCTGATCGACGAAGTCGCTCCACGTCTCCACGCGAGCGTCGCCCACCGCCACGATCCGGTCGCCTGGCGACAGGCCGGCACGCGCCGCCGGGCCGTCGCTCGGCACTTCGCCGATGATCGGGGGTACGTCGGGAAACCAGACGTTGAGGCCGAGTCCCGGCAGCAGTTCCCCCGGTCGGGTCAGCTCGCGCAGGGAAGCGGTGGGTCGCAGCACCACGAACTCGCGACCGCTGGCGCCGGCGCGCTGCACCGTCAGCGGCACCTCGCCGTCGTCGAGCACGGTGCGGTAGATCGCGAGCAGTGCGCCTTCCCAGGTCTGCACCTCGTTGCCGTCCACCGCGACGATCAGGTCCTCCTCCTGGAGGCCTGCGACAGCGGCGGGCGAGCCCGCCTCGGCGGCGCCGACGAAGGGCCGCAAGCCCGGCATCCCGACGAGGAAGATCAGCCAGAAAGCGGCGATCGCAAACAGAAAATTCGCGGCGGGCCCCGCCGTGAGGACCGCGATGCGGTGCAAGGGCGGGCGGCGATTGTAGGAGCGGTGGACCTCGTGCTCAGGGATCGGCCCCTCGCGCTCGTCGAGCATCTTCACATAGCCGCCGAGCGGGAGGCTGCCCAGCACGTACTCCGTGCGGTCGGCGCCAGCCACGCGGCGTAGGAGAGGCTTGCCAAAGCCCACGGAGAAGCGCAGCACCTTGAAGCCCAGACGCCGAGCCATCCAGTAATGGCCATACTCGTGCACGGCGACCAGCAGGCCGACCGCGAACAAGAAGGCAAAGACGTAGGTAAGTATCGTCATCGTGTCACTCGAGACCGGTTCTTACTCAGACGCGCGGGAGCCCATTCGCTCGCCGCGCAAACGCGACAGTATAAGGGCTTAGCCGCGCAAACCTCACCGCTGGCCTCACCGCTGGTTGCCAGACTCAGACCCGTCGCGTGCTGCGTTGGTTCCGGCCGCTGGCGCTTCACGCGCTACCCCCTGCGACGGCCAGCCACAGGGCCCAGGCGGGTGCCGTCGCGCAAAAACTGTCGATACGGTCGAGCACCCCACCGTGGCCAGGGAGCAAGGTGCCACTGTGCTTGACGCCCGCCCGGCGCTTGAAGAGGCTCACCGTCAGATCGCCCAGCACCGAGACCAGAGCGATCACCACCGCGGCGAGGAGGAACCACGGCGGCGTCGGCACCGGTAGCACGCTCAGCAGCAGCGCCAGCAGCACCGTCCACGCCACACCGCCCGCCAAGCCCTCCAGCGTCTTTCCGGGGCTCACCCGGGGCAGTAGCCGTCGGCGCCCGAAGAGCCGACCTATCGTATAGGCCCCGATGTCGGCCGCCACGGTGAGGCCGATGATGGTCAACATCGCCCAGGCACCGGAGGACTGCGCATGCACCGCGCCCAGTCCCAGCCAGGCCGGCACCAGGCAGAGCACCCCCGCCAAGGCTACGGCCCAACGCTGCCAGCCCGTGCGCGGCGTCGCCCCATCCACCGCTTCGTCGATACCTTCCGCGCCAGCCCGCAGCACGATCACCAAGGCGAGGCACCACCATGCGGCAGCGATCCACCAGATCGACACGCCAACGCCCGGATCCTGCGCGGTGGCAAACCAGCTGAGCACCATGATGAGCGCGATCACAACAACATAAAGCGCGCGGACCACGGGGCTCAGGCGCTGATCGATCAGCGCACCCCACTCCCAGGCACCGGCGAGCACCAGCAGGCCGATCAGCAACACCGCCGACCAGCGAGGCCCCAGCAAGATACTGGCGCCGACCGCCGTGGCCAGCGCGATACCGGTTAGCGCACGCTTGATCAGCACCGCCTGAGCCTTGGGTGTCGACGATGCGGGCGCACCATGGGCGGGCGAGCGCGCCGCCTACGCGCCAGGAGCCTGACCGACTAGGCGCCCAAAGCGGCGCTCTCGGTGCGCGAAGAATTCGAGGGCCTCATCGAGAGCCGCCGCATCGAAGTCCGGCCATAGGCAATCGGTGAAGTGCAGCTCTGTGTAGGCCAGATTCCACAACAGGAAGTTGCTCACGCGACGCTCGCCACCGGTGCGAATGAAGAGGTCCGGATCGGGCAGCTGGGTCAGCTCCAAGCGCTCGTGCAGGTGCTCCTCGCCGATATGATCGGGGTCGAGCTTGCCGTCGCGGGCGTCGGCGGCGAGCTGCTTGGCCGCCTGGGTCAGATCCCAGCGTCCGCCGTAGGACACGGCGATAACCAGGCGCAGACCTGAATTTTCACGGGTGGTCTGCTCGGCCTCGACCATCAGCTTTTGCAGCTGCGGATTGAGGGCGTCGCGATTGCCGATGAACTCCAGGCGCACATCGTTGCGGTCCAGTTCGGCCACCTCGTTGCGCAGCGCCTCGGCGAATAAGGTCATTAGGAGACCCACCTCGCGTCGGGGCCGCTCCCAGTTCTCGCTGGAGAAGGCGAACAGTGTGAGCGTCTCGATGCCGCGCTCGGCACAAGCTCGCACCACCGCCCGCGTCGCCTTCACACCCGCGCGGTGTCCGGCACTACGGGGCAGAGAGCGGTTGGTGGCCCAGCGGCCGTTGCCATCCATGATGATCGCGACGTGCCGAGGCAGGGCGCCCGGCTCGCGCGGTAGGGGTGCGTTGGCTGCACTGGCCGGCGTACTCACCGGTCAGACCTCCATCAGCTCGGCTTCTTTTTCCGAGAGCACATCGTCGATTTGCGCGACGTACTTGTCCGTGAGCTTCTGCGTCTCCTCCTGAGCCCGGCGCTCATCGTCCTCGGTGATCTCCTTCTCCTTGGCGAGCTCCTTGAAGTCCTGGTTGGCGTCCCGTCGGATGTTGCGCACGGCCACGCGCGCAGCCTCCGCTTCCTGGCGCACGAGGCGCGTCATCTGCTTACGGCGCTCTTCGGTCAGGGCGGGGAGGGGCACGCGGATCACCGTGCCGGCGCTCGAGGGGTTGAGCCCCAGGTCGCTGTCGATGATCGCTTTCTCGATCACCGACACCATGTTCTTGTCGAAGGGCGTGACGCTCAGCGTTCGCGCATCGGCGGCGGCGACGTTGGCGGCCTGATTCAGGGGCACGCTGGCGCCGTAGTAGTCCACGCTCAACCCATCGAGAAGGCTCGGATGGGCCCTGCCGGTTCGGATCTTCTTCAGGTCCGAACGCAGTGCTTCGACGCTCTTGGCCATACGCTCGGCGGCGTCTTTTTGAATGTCTTCGATCATTCGTCACTCCAGGCGCGTCATCCTTGACACATCAAGGACCGCGGCGCCAGATCGCTACGCGTCAGCTACCGCGGATCGTTGGTCAGAAGCGTCCCCACGTCTTCACCCCGCACGATGCGCTCGAGGCCACCGGGATTGTGCAGATTGAACACGCGCAGGGGCAAGTTGTGTTCACGACACATCACGATTGCCGTCGTGTCCATGACGCGCAGATCATCGGCGAGCACCTGATTGAAGGACAGGCGCGGGTAGTGCTTGGCGTCCGGCGTGGTCATCGGGTCAGCCGAGTACACACCGTCCACCTTGGTCGCCTTCATCAGCAGATCCGCACCGATCTCGGTGGCGCGCAGGCTGGCCGCCGTATCCGTGGTGAAGAAGGGGTTGCCCGTACCGGCCGCAAACACCACCACACGACCCTTCTCCAGATGGCGAATTGCCCGGCGTCGGATGTAGTCCTCGCACACCTCGTTGATGCGAATCGCGGACATCACCCGGGCCGTCACGCCGCAAGATTCCAGGGCATCCTGCATGGCGAGGGCGTTGATGACCGTGGCGAGCATTCCCATGTGATCGCCAGTCACCCGGTCCATGCCGGCGCGTGCCAAGCCGGCGCCGCGGAAGATGTTGCCGCCGCCGATGACGACGGCCACCTGCAGACCTAGGGAGACCACATCGTGGATCTCCCCGGCGATGCGCTTGAGCACCGCCGGGTCGATTCCGTAGTCGACGCCACCGAGCAGCGCCTCGCCGCTGAGCTTCAACAGCACGCGACGGTAGATCAAGGGGCCGTTAGCACTCATCCAGTTGGCAGCTCCAAGGTGCCCTGACGCCTACGCTCAGTTGCCGCCGCTGAGGGCGGCCACTTCGGCGGCGAAGTCATCGCCACCCTTCTCGATGCCCTCGCCCACCTCAAAGCGCTGATAGGCGCTCACGGTGGCCTTGGCACCGGACACAAGCTTCTTCACGGACACATCGGGGTCCTTGACGAAGGGCTGGCCCATGAGGGTGATCTCGCCCAGGAACTTACGCAGGCGACCCTCGACCATCTTCTCGATGATGTTGGCCGGCTTGCCGGACCCCTCCGCCTGGGCGATCAGGATCTCGCGCTCCTTGGCGACGGTGTCACCGGGAACCGCGGCCTCATCGAGAAACTGGGGCTTGGCAGCAGCCACGTGCATCGCCAGATCCTGGCCGAGTTGCTCATCGCCACCCTGGTAGGCCACGAGCACGCCGATGCGCCCGCCGTGAGAGTAGTGGGCGATGGCACCGTCGCTCGCGACTTGGGAGATGCGGCGCACGGTGATGTTCTCGCCGACCCGAGCGGTCAGCTCGCGACGAGCCTCGTCCACGGTCTTGCCGTCAGCGAACTCGGCGCCCGCGAGCGCCGCCACGTCTTCGTTGCCCAAGCGCAGGGCGACGGCGGCGACGGCGTGCGCGAAACCGCGGAAATCATCGCCATTGCCGACGAAGTCGGTCTCGCTGTTCACTTCCACGAGCACGGCTTGCTTGCCGCTGTCAGCCACCGCCGCGGCGATGACGCCCTCGGCAGCGACGCGGCCAGCCTTCTTGTCGGCCTTGGCGATGCCGGCCTTGCGCAGGTTCTCGGCAGCGGCGTCGAGGTCGCCCTCGGTCTCCACCAGTGCCTTCTTGCACTCCATCATGCCGGCGCCGGTACGCTCCCGGAGCTGGCGCACCATGTCAGCGCTGATCTTCATGTCCTGATATTCCTCAGCTGGGGCCAAAGATGCCGCGCCGCCGTCGCAACGGCGCGCGGTGTGGCGTTCTCTCTCATCCCGCCCACCGGCGATCGCCGTGACCGGCGGCCGCCGCGGGCGGTAGCAGGCGTGATGGCTTACGAGGCGCTCGCGTCGCCGTCGCCGCCCTTATCCTCTGCTGGCGCTGCCGCCGCCGGCGCTTCCGCTGCCGAGGCCTCGCTGGCCGGCGCCGGGGCAGGCTCTGCACTCGCCGCCGCACGGCGAGCACCGCCGCCGCTGCCGCCGCCACGACGCTTGTTGCCACGACCGCGGGCGTCGCGACGACCGTTGTCGCCCGCCTTGCGCGGCTTACCGTCCTCATCGAGTTCGACGAAGTCGTCCTCACCACCGAGATCGAGCGCCGGCGAGGACTCGCGACCCTCGAGCACCGCGTCGGCGATACCCATGGTGTAGAGCTCGATGGCGCGCATGGCGTCGTCGTTGCCCGGGATAGGGTAGTCCACGCGCTCGGGGGAGCAGTTCGTGTCCACCACCCCAACCACGGGGATGTTCAGCTTGCGCGCCTCGTTCAGCGCGATCGTCTCGTGACCGACGTCGACGATGAACAGGGCATCGGGCAGGCCGGGCATGTTCTTGATACCGCCGAGGCTGCGCTCCAGCTTCTCGAGCTCGCGGCGACGGTTCAGGGCTTCCTTCTTCGCAAGGCGATCGAAGGTGCCGTCCTCGAGCTGGGTCTCCAGCTCCTTCAGACGCTTGATCGACTGACGCACCGTGCGGAAGTTGGTGAGCATACCGCCGAGCCAACGGTGGGACACGAAGGGCATGTCACAGCGGGACGCTTCGCGAGCGAGCGTATCGCGCGCGGCGCGCTTGGTGCCCACGAACATGATCCGACCGCCGTTGGACACCATGTTCTTCACGAAGCCCGCCGCTTCCTGATACAGGGGCAGCGTGCGCTCGAGGTTGATGATGTGGATCTTGTTGCGTTCGCCGAAGATGTAAGGAGCCATCTTCGGGTTCCAGTAGCGAGACTGGTGGCCAAAATGCACACCGGCCTCCAGCATCTGACGCATGGAAGGAGTAGCCATCTGATTTTCTCTCCGGGTTAGGCCTCCACACGCCCCACCCGGAAACCCGCGGACCCTTGCAGGATCGGCCAGGCACCCAACCGGAGTGTGACGACGTGTGTGAGAAGTGTTGGCGGCTGCTGGAGCCACCGGTTGCTGCTATGCCAAAATGGCGGGCGCTTTATAGCACGGAATCCCCTCAGCGACAATCGGTTCGGTACCCAAGTTCGAATATGGCGATTAGCATCAAGTCCCCGGAAGATCAGGAAAAAATGCGTGCAGCGGGAGCGGCCGCGGCACAGGTACTGGACATGATCGGCGAGCATGTCAGCCCCGGTGTGACCACAGATGAGCTCAACGACATCTGCCACCGCTACATCACCGAGCAGTTGGAGGCGATTCCCGCGCCCCTGAACTACAAGGGATTTCCCAAATCGATCTGCACATCGGTCAACCACGTCGTGTGCCACGGCATCCCGTCGAACAAGAAACTGCGGGCCGGCGACATCGTGAATATCGACATCACCGTGATAAAGGACAGCTTCCACGGCGATACGAGTCGTATGTTCTACGTCGGCAAACCGGCGGTGATCGCCGACCGGGTCTCGAAGGTGGCCCACGAGGGCATGCGGCGGGGCATCGAGCTGGTCCGCCCCGGCACCACCCTCGGCGACATCGGCCACGCGATCCAGACCTTCGTCGAAGGGGAGAACTGCACCATCGTGCGCGAGTACTGCGGCCACGGCATCGGCCGGATCTTCCACGAGGAGCCGCAGGTTCTGCACTACGGCAAGCCAGGCGCCGGCGTCACCCTGGAGGAAGGCATGACCTTCACCATCGAACCCATGGTCAATGCGGGCAAGCGCCACGTGCGCCTGCTCCCCGACGGCTGGACGGTGGTGACCAAGGACCACTCGCTCTCAGCTCAGTGGGAGCACACGATCCTCGTCACCCGCGACGGCTTCGAGGTCCTGACGCTCGGATCCGCCGGCGACATCTGATCGATGGCGCCACTCTACTCAGCCGAACCTGGCCTCGCCGCGAGCACCCTCGCCGGCGATAGCGCCGCCAAATGGCTGCCGCGGGAGACGCTCGACCGTGCGGCGAGTGCGCCTCAAGAGGAGTCGATCACCTTATTTCGCGAGGCCTTGGCCTTCGGCCATAGCGAACTACACCGACGCTTCGAGGCCGGTGACAGCATCGAGTCGCTGGTGCGCGGCCGCGCCGCCCTGGTGGACGAAGTGCTCACCCGCATCTGGCACCGCGTGTTCGACGCCTGTGAGATGCCCATCGCGCTGATCGCCGTCGGTGGCTACGGCCGCGGCGAGCTCCACCCGTGCTCGGACATCGACATCATGCTGCTGCTGCCCGACGGCGCCTCGCCGAAGGACAAGCAGGATCCCATCAGCCAGATGATCACCACCCTGTGGGATGTGGGCCTGGAGGTCGGCCACAGCATCCGCACCGTGCGCGACTGCGAGCGCGAAGCGCGCAGCGACGTCACCGTGGTCACGGCCCTGATGGAGTCGCGCTGGCTGGCGGGGGCGTCGGAGCACTTCGCCCGCATGCAGGAGGCGATCAGCCCGGCCCGCATGTGGCCCTCCACGGCGTTCTTCGAAGCGAAGACCGAGGAGCAGGCCCAGCGCCACGCGCGCTACCACGACACGGCTTACAACCTCGAGCCCAACGTCAAGGGCAGCCCGGGCGGTCTGCGCGATATCCAGACCGTCGCCTGGGTGACCCAGCGCCACTTCAACACCTACACCCTCGACCAGCTCGCCGATCAGGGATTCCTCACGCCGGACGAATACCAGGCCCTGCTCTCCGGACAACGTTTCCTGTGGCGCATCCGCTTCGCCCTGCACCTGGCCAGCGGCCGTCGCGAGGACCGCCTGCTCTTCGACCTGCAGACTCGCCTAGCGAAGATGTTCGGTTACGAGGACGCCAGCTACACGCTCGCTGTCGAACAATTCATGCAGCGCTACTACCGCACCGTGAAGGAGCTCTCGCGCCTGAACGATATGCTGCTGCAGATGCTGCGCGAGGCGATCATCGACGCCGATGCCGATCAGGCGCCGACGCCGATCAACGAGCGCTTCGAGATCCATCGCGACTACATGCGCGTGCGCCATGAGGGCGTGTTCGCGCAGGAGCCCTCGGCCCTGCTCGAGATGTTCCTCATCCTGCAGCAGCACTATCACCTGCGCGGGCTTAGCGCGAGTACGATCCGCTCCGTGCGCAAGAATCTGCACCTGATCGACGAGGAGTTCCGCCAGAACCCCCGCCACCATCGGATGTTCGTACAACTGCTGCGAGCGCCCGAGGGCGTGACCCGCGAGCTACGCCGCATGAACGCGCTTGGCGTACTCGGGCGCTACATCCCAGCCTTCGGTCGGGTGGTAGGACGCATGCAGTTCGATCTCTTCCACACCTACACCGTGGACGAGCACACGCTGTTCGTGCTGCGCAACCTGCGCCGCCTGGCCCTCTCGCGCTTCGATGAGGAGTTCCCCGACGTCAGCGATGTCATGCAGGCGCTGCCGAAGCCGGAGATCGCCTACCTCGGCGCCCTCTTCCACGATATTGCCAAGGGCCGCGGCGGTGACCACTCGGAGCTGGGCGCGGTGGACGCCGAGGCCTTCTGCCTCGAGCTCGGCCTGCCGCGCTACGACGCGCGCCTGGTCGCCTGGTTGGTGCGCCACCACCTGCTGCTCTCGGTCACGGCGCAGAAGAAGGACATCAGCGATCCGGAGGTGCTGCACGAGTTTGCGTCCGTGGTCGGGGACGAGACCCACCTGGACTACCTCTACGTGCTCACCGTGGCGGACGTTCGCGGCACCAATCCCAAGCTCTGGAACTCCTGGAAGGCCTCGCTCTTCCGCGAACTGCACCAGGCCACGCGCCGGGCCCTGCGCCGGGGCCTGGAGAATCCGATCGACCGCGAGGAGCTGATCGAGCAAACCCAGGAGGCGGCTCGGGAACAGCTGCTCGAGGGTGGGTTGGAGCCGGAGGCGATCGACAGCGTGTGGGATCGCTTCACGGACGAGTACTTCCTGCGCCATTCGCCGCAGGAGGTGATCTGGCACAGCAACCGTCTCGCTCCGCTCGCCATGGATGGCGCCGAGTCGCTCATCGCGGTGGCTCGTGAGCCCAAGCGCGGCGGCACGGGGGTGCTCATCTACAAACCCTACTCGCCCGCCAACTTCGCTCGCTCCACGGCGGTGTTCGCCGAGTTGGGACTGAACGTGTTCGAAGCCCGCCTCTCGGTGGTCGCCAACCAGGCGAGCCTCGACACCTACGTGGTGTTGGATGAGAGTGGCAACACCCTCGATGACGCAGCCCGCGTGAGCGAGCTGGAACAACGCCTGCGCCAAGCGATGACCGGCGATAGCCTCGAGCCCGCCGTGTCGCGCAAGACCCCGCGTCGCGTGCGCCTGTTCTCCACCCGGACGCGCATCGACTTCGCCACCGACGCACGCGCCGGGCACACGGTGATGGAGCTCGTCGCGCCGGATCGCCCCCGGCTGCTCTTCGATGCGGGCACGGCCCTGCGCGAGGCGGGCGTGCAGCTGCACACGGCCAAGATCTCCACCATCGGCGAACGTGCCGAGGACGTGTTCATCCTCACGGACGAGTCGGGCGCGCCGCTCTCGGACGCTGCCTGCGCGCAGCTCAAGGAGCTGCTGCTGAGCGCACTGCATGAGCCCGACGACGCCCAGCAGCGCACCCGGGGCACGGGTGCCTGAGGAGCCAGGCGCCGCCGGCGGCATCGTCCACGCGTCGATGAACCCCCGCCTTGGCCAGCTCCACGACTACCCCTTCGAGCGCCTCGGGAAGCTCCTCGCAGGCGTGGAACCTCCCGCGGCGCTGGCGCCGATTTCGCTCGCCCTCGGCGAGCCCCAGCACGCCGCCCCCACCTTCGTAGTGCAGAGCCTGCAGCGCCATCTCCACCAGCTGACGCGGTATCCGACCACCACGGGCCTCCCGGCCCTGCGTGAGGCCATCGCGCAATGGCTGCAAGCCCGATTCGAGCTGACGGCGGTGGACCCTGAGCGACATGTGCTTCCCGTCTGCGGTACCCGAGAGGGTCTCTACTCTTGCCTGCACGCCACGCTGGATTCCAGCGCTGGCAAGCACCCCACGGTGGTGGTCCCCAACCCTGGCTATCAAATCTACGAGGGCGCGACTCTGCTCGCGGGCGCTCGTCCGTGGTACCTCGCACTCGAGGAAGACGACGGTTGGGCGGTGAATCTCGACCGCGTGCCGGAGCACGTCTGGCGTGACTGCCAGTTGTTGGTGCTATGCACGCCCGGCAACCCCACGGGGGCAGTCGCCGACCTAGCGACCCTCAGGCACGCGATCGAACTCGCCCACCGCCACGACTTCGTCGTCTTCAGCGATGAGTGCTACAGCGAGCTCTACCTCGATGAGTCGGCACCCCCAGCGGGCCTGTTGGCGGCGGCCACCAGCCTTGGCGAGGACACCTTCGCCCGCTGCGCCGTCTTCCATTCACTCTCCAAGCGATCGAACCTACCGGGGCTGCGCAGCGGTTTCGTCGCCGGCGACGCCCGCCTGATGAGCGCATTTCGCCGGTATCGCACCTACCACGGGTGCGCCATGCCCCTGCCGACCCAGCACGCGAGTATCGCCGCCTGGGGGGACGAGGCGCACGTTCGCGAGAACCGCGCCGCCTACCGCGAGAAGTTCGCCCTCGCCCGCGCCCACCTGCCGGCCGCCTTCGATGCCGCGATTCCCCCGGCGAGCTTCTACCTCTGGGCACGGCCACCGATCGACGCGGAACGCTTCGCGCGCGAGGCGTGGGCGCGACAGGCGCTCAAGCTCCTGCCGGGCGCCTACATGGCGCGTCGCGACGACTCCTCCGGCCGCATTCCAGGCGCAGATCGCGTGCGCATTTCGCTGGTCCCGACCGTGGAGGCTTGCACGCAAGCGCTGCAGCGCTTGCGCGCTCTGCTCGACGCCCTCGCTCCAGTCACACCGTGATGCGAGGCGCCGCATCACGAACACTCAAAGCCTAGGAAAACTGCTAATGGAAGCACAGCGACAGCTGATCGAAGATGCCTTTGAACGGCGCGGGGACATCACGCCTGCCAACGCAGATCCCGCCCTGGTGGAAGCCGTGGAATCGGTATTCGACGGGCTCGATGAGGGCAGTCTGCGCGTGGCCGAACCGGTGGACGAGGGTTGGCGGGTTAACGAATGGCTGAAGAAGGCGGTGTTGCTGTCCTTCCGCCTGCGCGACAACGCGGTGAGCGACGATGGTGTGAGTCGCTACTACGACAAGGTGCCCCTGAAGTACGAAGACTACGACGAGGGCCGCTTTCGCCAGGAAGCGGTACGGGTCGTGCCGCAAGCCGTAGTGCGACGCGGCGCCTACGTGGGGCCCGATGTCGTGCTCATGCCCAGCTACGTCAACCTCGGCGCCTACGTGGGCGCAGGGTCCATGATCGACACCTGGGCGACGGTCGGTTCCTGCGCGCAGATCGGCCGCAACGTGCATCTGTCAGGAGGCGCCGGTATCGGCGGTGTCTTGGAACCCCTGCAGGCGGCACCGACCATCATCGAGGACGATTGCTTCATCGGCGCGCGCTCGGAGGTCGTCGAGGGCGTGCGAGTGCGCCAGGGGGCGGTGATCGCCATGGGCGTATTCATCGGTGCGAGCACCCGCATCTACGACCGCGAGCGCGACGAGGTGAGCTACGGCGAAGTGCCGCCCGGCGCGGTGGTGGTGCCCGGGTCCCTGCCCGCGGAGGATGGCCGCTATGCCCTCGCCTGCGCGGTGATCGTCAAGCGCGTAGATGCGAAGACCCGCGCCAAGGTGGGCCTCAACGAGCTGCTGCGCACGACATGAGCAGTTCGTCCGCCCTGCAAGACGCGGCCTTCGCCCTTACCTGCGAGCTCATCGCCCGTGCGTCGGTCACGCCGCAGGACGCGGGCTGCCAGGCATCGATCGCCGAACGCCTGCGTGCCCTTGGCTTCGAGGTCGAGGACATGCCCTTCGGCGAGGTCAGCAACCTGTGGGCCCTGCACCCCGGCGGCGCGGACACGCCGGCGGATGCCCCCGTCCTGTGCTTTGCCGGCCACACGGACGTGGTACCCACCGGCCCCCTGGAGCGCTGGACCAGCCCGCCCTTCGAGCCGACCGTGCGCGAGGGCAAGCTCTACGGACGGGGCGCAGCCGACATGAAGTCCGGCGTTGCCGCCATGGTGACAGCCTTCGAGGCCTGGATCGCCCGCACCTCGGGCCGCGGCCGCCTGGCGATTCTGCTCACCAGCGACGAGGAAGGCCCGGCCCGCGACGGCACCCGCCGCGTCATCGAGGCCTTGCAAGCGCGCGACCAACGCATCGATTGGTGCGTGATCGGCGAGCCCTCCTCCCAGGGCGCGCTGGGCGACATCGTGCGTGTGGGCCGGCGGGGCTCGCTGACCGGACGCCTGCGCGTGATCGGCAAGCAAGGTCACGTGGCCTACCCCCACAAGGCGCTCAACCCTATCCACGAGGCGGCACCGGCGTTGGCCGAACTCGTCGCCACGCGCTGGGACGAGGGCAACGAGTACTTCCCGCCAACCAGCTTTCAGATCGCACAGGCGCAGGCTGGCACGGGCGCCAGCAACGTCATCCCCGGCCACCTGGATGTGGTGTTCAACTTCCGCCACAGCACCGAGTCCACGGTCGATGCCCTGCAGCGGCGCGTGCTGGAGACGCTGGGTCGCCACGGCTTGGGTGACCGCGTCGAGCTCACGTGGGACGACCCGCCGTCGCCCCCCTTCCTGAGCAAGGCCGGTGCGCTCGCGGACGCGGTGCGCGAGGTGCTTCCCAGGCACACGGGCACGGCGCCCACGATGGACACGGGCGGCGGCACCTCCGATGGACGCTTCATCGCGCCTGCCGGCATCGAGGTAGTAGAGCTGGGGCCGGTGAACGCCAGTATTCACCAGATCGATGAGCACATCGACGTGCAGGACATCGGTCGGCTCACCGCCATCTACCTGGATCTTATCGAGACCCTGATCGGCTGACGCTCAGCCGAAGCGGCCGGTGATGTAGTCCTCGGTTAGCTTGTGCAGAGGATTGGTAAAGACCCGATCCGTCTCCCCCACCTCCACCAGGTGGCCTAAATGGAAGTAGGCCGTTCGCTGGGACACGCGGGCGGCCTGCTGCATCGAGTGGGTCACGATGGCGATGGTGTAGTTCTGGCGTAGCTCGTCCATCAGATCTTCGATCCGCGCGGTGGCGATCGGGTCGAGGGCGGAGCACGGCTCGTCCATCAAGATCACCTCGGGGCTCACGGCGATCGCGCGGGCGATGCACAGGCGCTGCTGCTGGCCGCCGGAGAGCCCGGTGCCCGGTGAGTCCAGCCGATCCTTCACCTCGTCCAGCAAGCCGGCCTTCTCGAGGCTGGTGTGCACGATCTCGTCGAGTTCGGCCCGGCCGCTGGCAAGGCCGTGGATCCGCGGCCCATAGGCGACGTTCTCGTAGATGGACTTAGGAAAGGGGTTGGGTTTTTGAAAGACGATACCGATCCGCGCCCGCAGGGCCACCGGGTCCACCGTCCTGTCGTACACATCGTGGCCGTCGAGGCGGATGTCCCCCTCCACGCGACACCCCTCAATCGTGTCGTTCATGCGATTGAGGCAGCGCAGGAGGGTCGACTTGCCGCAGCCTGAGGGACCGATCATGGCGATGACCTGGTGCCGCCCGATATCGAGGGTCACGTTCTTGATCGCGTGCTTATCGCCGTACCACACGTTGACGTTCTTGGCGGAGATCCAGGGATCGCGCAGGGTCGGCGTACCGACCGTACCGGTTTCCAGTGCGTCCTGGTTAACCGAGTCCAGCATCATTCAGCTCCGCTCAAAGCGCCGGCGCAGGTACACCGCCAGGCCGTTCATCGTGATCAAGAAGACCAGCAATACCATGATGGCGGCGGAGGTTCGCTCGACGAATGCCCGCTCCGGGCTGTCGGCCCAGAGGTATATCTGTACCGGCAGCACCGTCGACGGATCGGTCAGGCTGCCCGGCACATCCACCACGAACGCTACCATGCCGATCATCAACAGTGGCGCTGTCTCGCCGAGGGCGCGGGCCATGCCGATGATCGTCCCCGTGAGCATGCCGGGCATGGCCAACGGCAGAACGTGGTGGGTGACGACCTGCGTCCTCGAGGCGCCCAAGCCGAGCGCCGCATCTCGGATCGAGGGCGGTACGGTCTTCAGGGCCGCGCGACTGGAGATGATGATCGTGGGCAAGGTCATCAGGGAGAGCACCAGGCCGCCGACCAGGGGCGCGGAGCGCGGTAGGCCGAACAGATCGATGAAGAGCGCCAGGCCCAGGAGACCGAAGACGATCGACGGCACCGCCGCGAGGTTGTTGATGTTCACCTCGATGACATCGGTGATGCGGTTCTTCGGTGCGAACTCCTCCAGGTAGATCGCCGCGGCCACGCCGACCGGAAACGACACCAGCAAGGTCACCAGCAGGGTCAGCGCCGATCCCACCGTCGCCCCCAGGATTCCGGCGAGTTCCGGGTTGCGCGAATCCCCGCGGCTGAACAGCGCCAGATTGAAGCGTCGCTTGATGCGCCCCTGCGCCTGCAGTTCGTCCACCCAGGCAAGTTCCTTGGTCGACAGGCGGCTGGGCGTGGCGGCATCGTCGCGATCGACGTAGCCCTTGACGAGCAGATCGACCTCCTCGTCCGCCGGTAGCCAAAAGCGGCGTTCAGTGCCGAGCGCCTGCGGATGACTCAGCAGGTAGTCGCGTACGCGGTAGGTGGCCCCCATCGAGACCAGACGATAGAGGTTGCGCCGATCTCGACGAGACTCATCGGGGAAAACACGATCGAGGGCGTCTCGGACGAGGCGCCCGTAAGCGGCCTGCGCCAGCGCATCGGCCGAGGCGTCACCGCCCGGTGCCAGTAATTCGGCATCGAAGCGGATATCGAGCGCCATGTGGGTCTGCGTGAACGCGGGCAAGCCCTGGTAGACGACACTGCTCAACAAGATGACCAGAAAGCCTAACCCTACCGTTAGCGATGCTACCCCAGCCAAGCGGAACATCTTCTCTGCACGATGACGCTTGGCGAGCCGCGCCTGCACACGACGCGCCGCTTCTTGCGGATCGAGCAGCCCCTCGATCCCGCCCGCCGGGCGGGCGGTGACGCCGGTCGGCTCTACGGTGGAGCTACTCATACTGCTCCCGGTATCGGCGCACGACCTGCAGGGCCACCACGTTCAGCAGCAAGGTGACGATGAACAGCACGAGCCCGAGGGCGAAGGCGGCGAGGGTCTTCGGGCTGTCGAACTCCTGATCCCCCACCAGCAGGGTGACGATCTGCACGGTCACGGTGGTGACGGCTTCCAGGGGGTTGGCTGACAGGTTTGCGACCAGGCCAGCCGCCATTACCACGATCATGGTCTCGCCGATCGCCCGTGAGGCGGCCAGCAGCACGCTGGCCACCACCCCTGGCAGGGCGGCGGGCAGCACCACGCGCACGACGGTCTCGGAGCTCGTGGCGCCGAGCCCGAGGGAGCCGTCGCGCATGCCCTGGGGCACGGCGGAGATCACATCGTCCGAGAGGGAGGAGACGAAGGGAATGATCATGATGCCCATCACGAGCCCCGCCGCCAGCGCGCTCTCCGAGGCGACGGGCAAGCCGACGCTCATGCCCACGTCGCGAATGAAGGGGGCCACGGTGAGGGCTGCAAAGAAGCCGTAGACCACGGTGGGGATGCCGGCGAGGATCTCGAGCAGAGGTTTGGCCACGGCCCGCATCCGGGGCGTCGCGTACTCGGCGAGGTAGATGGCGGACATGAGGCCGACGGGCACCGCCACGGCGAGAGCGATGATGGAAATCAGCAGGGTGCCCGCAAAGAGCGGGATCGCCCCGAAGGACCCCGACTCACCGTCCTGGCCCTCCCGACTCGGCCACCATTCCAGACCGAACAAGAACTCCGTCAGGGGCACGGCCTGGAAGAAACGCAGGGCCTCGAGCAGGACTGACAGCACGATCCCCAAGGTGGTGAAGACCGCCACCGAGGAGCTTGCGATGAGCAGGCCCTGCACGACTTGCTCGACGCGGTTACGGGCGCGCAGCTGCGGGTTGATCCGCTGCACCACGAGCCAACCGAAGAAGGTGGCCAGACCGAGCACGGTGACGAGCAAGGCGATCTGTCCGAGGCGTTGCCAACTCGCATAGTCGGCCGCCGCCGCCGCCATGGCCGGTGTCACCTCGGCGAAGACCTCCCGCCCCTGCGCCAGCTGGCGGACGTTGGCGGCGAGGGCGCTGCGCTCGTCAGCACTGAGTTGGGGGGCGGTGGCGGGTAGGCTGTCGATCAACAGGGAGTCCAGCAACACGGGCTGTAGCGTCGTCCAGATAACGGCCACCAGCAGCGCCGGCAGCACGCACCACAGGGCCGTGAGGGCGCCGTAGTAGCCGGGTCGAGAGTGCAGCTGGCGGACCTTATCGAGGCCGCCGACAGCGCTCACGGCACGCTGCGAACCTATCCGATAGGCAGCGATCCCTAAGCCGACCAGGAGCAGGAACAGAATCATCACGACTCGGGCAGTCGTAGCGGTGTCAGGTCAGCGGCCCGCTGGGCCACATCGCGGCGGTGCCCATCGGCCAGGGGAATGAGCCCGCGATAGGAGAGATAGCCGAACTCGCCACTCGCATCCTCACCGGTGAACTCGGCGAGGAACTCGCGCAAGCCGGGCACCAGGCGCACGTGGCGCTTCTTGACGTAGAAGTAGAGCGGCCGGGAGACGGGGTAGCTGCGGTTGGCGATGTTGGCGAAGGTGGGGGTGACCCCGTCCACCGGGGCCGCCTGCACCTGATCGAGATTCTGGTCGAGGGAGCTGAAGCCGAAGATACCGAGCGCCTGCGGATTGGCGTTCAGCTTCTTCACGATCAAATTGTCGTTTTCGCCAGCTTCCACGAAGTGCCCGTCTTCGCGCATCGCGTGGCAGAGGACACGAAAGCGACGCTCGTCCGTGTGGGCAAGCGCTGCGATCCATCCAGCGGAGTGCTTGCAGCCATCCTCCATCGCGAGTTCGACAAAGGCGTCTCGCGTGCCCGAGGTCGGCGGCGGACCGAATACTTGGATCTCCCAGTTCGGCAAGGCCGGATCGATGTCGCTCCAGAACCGATGAGGGTTGTCGATGAGCCCATCACCGTCGGGCACCTGCTTGGCGAGCGCCAGAAAGATGTGCGCGCGGGTCAGGGCCGGCGGGGGATTGGCCCGGGAGAGGCCCATGACGATCCCGTCGTAGCCTATGTTCACCTCGACAATGTCATCGACGGCATGACGCTCGCACGCGGCCACCTCGGAGGCTTTGATGCGACGAGAGGAATTCACCACGTCGGGGTGTTGAAAGCCGAGTCCAGCGCAGAACAGCTTGATACCACCGCCCGAGCCCGTGCTCTCGATGAGCGGCGTCGGGAACGGCGTCTTCTGGCCGAACTGCTCCGCCACCACCGTCGAGAACGGATAGACGGTGGAGGACCCCACGATATGGATGTGCTCCCGCACGCCCTGCCCGGAGCCGCAGCCCACCATGAGCGGCAGCGCCGCCAACATGACGGACGCGATCAACAGCCTGGCTTGAAGCAGCATCAGCTCCTCGACGACACAACGCACCGGACCCCGCCCGGTCGAATCGGAGCAAGTTTATAGTGGTCAGATAAAGCTTGTGTTTCAGGCGGTGGGCAAAGGGCTCTGTCGGGAACCCTGGGGCGGGCCGTCGACGCTTGGATCGTCGCCCGCGCCGCTGGCGGCGAGCGCCAGGTCGAGGTCGGCGAGCTCGCTATGGCGCACGTCCTGGCCGTACACCATGAAGATCACATGCTCGCAGACGTTGTGGACGTGGTCGCCGATGCGCTCTAGGGAGCGCGACGCCCAAATGGCATCCAAGTGCATCGGCACGGCGGCGGGCAATTCCATCATCGCCGCCGTCGCATCCTCTCGAATAGTGAAGTGTTGCGCATCGATCGCACTATCCATTCGCGCAATTGAGATCGCATGACGCGCGTCGAGTCTGGCGAACGCGTCGAGAACGCCCGACACCATGGTCATGACCTGGCGGCCGAGGGACTGCAGTCGATCGAAGACCGGGCCGTTGCGATCGATCTCGCTCAGGCGGGCCGCCGCTTCGCTGATCTTCTGCGCTTCGTCGCCGATGCGCTCGAGATCGGTCACCGTCTTGAGGGTGGCGACGACCAGACGGAGGTCGCTGGCGGCGGGCTGGCGCAAGGCCAGAATGCGCCTGCATTCCTCGTCCAAAACCACTTCCATGCGGTTTATTTTGCGATCGTCCGCGCACACCTCGGCCGCGAGACGCTCGTCGCCGTCGGATAGCGCGCGCAGGGAACGCTCAACTTGAGCTTCGACCATGCCTCCCATGTGCAACACGCGATGCCGCAGTGCAGAAAGGTCTTCGTCGAACTGGCGCGAGATGTGATGCCCTAGATCTTGCTGATCCACGCTTCACCCTTTTGCCTTCAATTCGGGGCCGCCAAGGCAGCCGCCGGTGGGTTGCTTCTTCGTCACCTCACCTGAAGAGTGCAAACGATCGTGAGGAAGAATTCAAGTCCCGACTAATAATAAGTTGAACAGTGTTACGGACTTGTGGCAACGGGAAGAGTTCCCTAAGACGTCAGTCAGCGGCGGCGACGGCCGACCGTGAGGCCTCCTCGGAAGGCGCTGCGGGGCCCACTCGCCGCGACGGAAAGCGACAGGTAAACCGCGAGCCCTCGCCGAGCGCGCTCTCCACCTCGAGCGTCGCATCGTGGCGCTGCAGGGCGTACTTGGCGATCGCCAAGCCAAGCCCCGTCCCCCCTGCCTGTCGAGCGCGCCCCTTGTCGACCCGGTAGAAGCGCTCTGTAAGCCGGATGACATGTTCCGGTGCGATACCGATCCCCGTGTCTTCCACGATGAGTTCGCCAACGCCGTCGACCACTCGCCAACGCACGTTGATCCGACCATCGCTGGGGGTGTACTTGACGGCATTGATCACGAGGTTGGCAAAGACGCTGTGCAGCTCATGCTCTTCACCGAGGATCCGTTGATCCGACTCCAGGGAGAGCTTGATCTTCGGGGGCTCCGCCGCGTGCGAGGCCGCCTCGGAAACGACGTCCCTCAGCATGGCGGCAAGGTTGACGGGTTCGAGCCGTGCGGGTCGCGCCGACGATTCCAGACGGGACAGTTCGAGCAGGTCGTCGATGATCGCGGCCATGCGCCTGGCCTGGCGCTGCATCTCTCCCAGGGGCACGTCCCACTCGGCGGACTGCTCCGGATCGTCGCTCATCTGCTCGAGGTAACCGGTGATCACGGTAAGCGGGCTGCGCAGCTCGTGGGAGGCGTTGGCGACGAACTTCCGCCGCACCTTCTCCAATTGATGCAGGCGGGTGTTGTCACGGAACATGAGCAAGCGCCGCCCCGTACCGAAGGGCACGATGTGCACGGCGAGCTTGGTCTTCTTGTTGATGGGCGAAGCGATCTCCAAGGGCTCGCGCACATCTTCCTGGGTGAGGTAACTGGCGAACTCCGGTCGCCTGATGAGGTTGTCAACGCGCTGACCGATGTCCCGCTCACCGTCGAGGCCGAGCAGGCGGGAGGCCGCCTCGTTCATCCACAGAATCTCGCGACTCTCGTTGAGCACCACGGACGCATCGGGCATCGCCGCCGTGGACTCCTGGTACTCGCGCAGCATCGTCTCGAAGCGTCGCTCGCGCCGTCGATCGCGGTACACCAGGCCACGCAACTGCGCCGCCAGCTCGCCCCACAATCCGACCGCGTCCGGCACTTCCTCGAGATCAGCCTGTTGGCGCTGAAGCCAGCGCGTGAGGCGCTTCAGCTGCACCAGATGCCAGCTCGTGTAGAGGGCGATGCCTACGATGACAGACGTCACCGGGTAGCCGATAAGGGAGCCGAACAGGGCGAGCACGCCAAGCACGGCGAGCACGCGTAGGGTGGCGAGGATCCAGAAGCGCACCGGCGTCATGGGTGGCGCCGCTGGGGGCTACTCGGTCTTCACGGAGAAACGGTAGCCTGCGCCGCGCACCGTCTGAATGAAGCTGTCACAGCCGTGCTCCGACAAGGCCTTGCGCAGGCGCCGAATGTGCACGTCGACGGTACGCTCCTCCACGTAGACGTTGCCACCCCAAACGCGGTCGAGCAATTGCGTGCGACTGTAGACCCGATCCTGGTGACTCATGAAGAACTTGAGCAGCTTGAACTCGGTGGGGCCCAGCTGAACTTGCTTTCCATCCACCGTGACGCGGTGACCGGGGAGATCCAACTCCAGGGACTCGGCCTTGAGCACCTCGGCATCACCGGCGGGTGCCGCCCGACGCAGAAGCGCCCGCACACGCGCATTGAGCTCCCGGGCCGAGAACGGCTTGGTGATGTAATCATCAGCCCCGCTATCGAGCCCTTTAACCTTATCTTCTTCTTGGCTACGAGCCGTCAGCATGATCACGGGGATATCGCTGGTCTTCGAGTCCTTCTTGAGACTACGAACGAACTTAAGTCCACTCATCTCGGGCAACATCCAGTCCAGCAGGATCAGGTCCGGTTGCTTGTCCGCGATCATCGACCTGGCGCCGCGGCAGTCTTCCGCTTGGGCCACGTCGAAGCCCGCCCGGCGCAAGCCGAACGCCGTCATCTCTCGGATAGCCTGCTCGTCTTCGACGATCAGAATGTGCTGGTCACCCACTGGCGAGTCCCTCCTCAGGGTCCGGCGCGTTGCCTACGGTGAAAGTGGCCCGGCGGCAGCGCGCCCCGTGCGCGCCCACTACACCGGCGGGCGGAAGTATACCGGTAGCGCCTGCTCCGGGGGCACTCCGCCGGGGCCGTGCAGTAGATCGCGCGCGCCCAGGGCCAGGGCGTCGCGGGCGCTGGGCAGCGCGGACAGGCCATTATCGTGCGCTCGCAGCAACTCCCGCAGGCGCGGGTGGGCCTGCGCGCCCGTCCCCGCCAGCAGCAAGGGTTTTCCCTCCGCGCTCAGCGCCTTCGCCTGCTCGAGCATGGCCTCGGGCGGGTCCGCACGGTCGCTCACGCGGGTCTTCACTACATGCGCCTCGTCGGCGTCGTAGGCCCCCCAGTAGACCTCGCCCATGCGCGCGTCCTGGGCCACGATCACCCGCGCGACCGCGCGCGGGGCGCTGTCCTGGGCGAACCGATGGGGAACGAACTGCGCGGCGACCGTGGCCAGGCTCGAGACGGGCAGCACCGCCAGGTCGCCGGCGAGGGCCAACCCCTGGGCGACGCTGCAACCGATTCTCACGCCGGTGAAGCTGCCAGGGCCGACGCCGATCACGATCCCGTCGAGTCCCCCCAGGGGCTGCTGCGCCTCGCGCAGGAGTCGGTCGACCATGGCGAGCAGCTGCTGTGCATGGACGCGGGGCTCATGGGTTTGCTCACATCGCACCTGATCGCCCACCGCCAGGGCCACGGTGCACGCGTCAGTCGCCGTGTCGATGGCCAGCAACCTCACGACGATGCCTCCGGTAGCGACTCGACGGACGTCGACGCCACACCGCACAGGAACGCCATCGCCTCCTGCGCCTCGGACGTGGTGGTCATCGTGGGCAGACTGCGCAAGAACCGCTTGCCATAACCGCGCGTGCGCAGGCGCGGATCGCAGAGCATCAATACGCCGCGGTCCTCGTGATCACGGATCAGCCGTCCCACGCCCTGCTTGAGGGCAATAACGGCGTTCGGCAACAGATGGTCACGAAATCCCGAGCGACCCTGCTCCTTCAGCCAATCCAGGCGCGCCTTCAACAATGGTTCACCCGGCGACGCGAAGGGCAGCTTGTCGATCACCACCAGGGACAGCGCCGGCCCCCGCACATCCACGCCCTCCCAGAAGCTGTTCGTGCCCAGCAACACAGCTCGTCCGTCGGCACGGAAGCGCTCCAGGAGGATCGAGCGCGGCGCATCGCCCTGTACCAGCAGGAGCCGGTCGAGGCGACCGTCCAGCCAACGCCGGGCAGCCTCCAAGGCCCGGTGGCTGGTGAACAGAGCGAAGCTGCCGCCGGGGTTGGCGGCGAGCAGTGGCAGGGCAGCGGCGCAGGCCTGTTGCACGTACCCCGTCGAACTCGGGTCCGGCAAGCCGTCCGGCAGGTAGACCTGGCAGTTTCGCTGGTAGTCGAAGGGGCTCGTCAGCTGCAGTGTCTTCGTCTGCGCATCGAGGCCGATGCGTTCCAGGTAGTGGCGAAAGTCCTTTTCCACCGCCAGCGTGGCCGAGGTCATCACCCAGGCGCAGCGCCGGGCCTGCAGCGATGCACCGAGGGCCGTTGCGGCCTCCACCGGCGTCAGGTGCAGGGAAAAGTGGTGGCGGTGCACATCCACCCATCGCAGCAGCGCATCCGCCGGGTCTGTTACCGCTTGGGCGCTGGCGTCGCCGGCGGCCAGGAAGTCCTGCAGGAAACTGCCGAGCTGGCGGGCGCGGCGGGCGAGGTGATCGCTCGAGGGCTCGTCGTCCGCCAATTCCTCCAGCGCCAGCGCCAGCGTTGTCAGGTGCTCGGCCATCTCGTCCAAGGCTTGATTCAGAGGCGCGGTGGCGCGCTCACCGAGATCATCCCAGGCGAGGCGACGGGTCTCCTGGCCCAGGGCGCTGCGCACACCGGCCGCGCGATTCTCCAAGTCCTTGCGCAGGCTCGCGAGGCGCGGCGTCGCGTTTGCGGTGCGCGTCACCTCGTCGGTGAAGTCCCCCACCCACGCCACGAGTTGGGCCGAACCGAAGCTGCGACCGAACTGCTGGGCAGCGATCTGCGGCAGCTGGTGCGCCTCATCCACCACCACCACATCGATGTCCGGCAGCAATTCGCCGAACCCGCCGTCGCGCAAGGCAAGGTCCGCGAGCAACAGGTGATGGTTGACGATGACCACCCCTGCTCCGCCCGCTCGACGTCGCGCCTGGGCGACGTGACAGTCCGAGAACTTGCCGCAGCGGCTGCCGAGACAGTTGTCAGCAGTCGAGGTCACCTGAGCCCAGATCGGCGACTCCTCGGGGACGTCCTCCACCTCGGCGATATCGCCCGTACGGGTGCGCCAACCCCACTCCCGAATTCTCGCCAGGGCCGCCCCCTCCGCGCCCCGGTCCACGGCCTGCGGCAAGCGATGACGACAGAGGTAATTGCTGCGGCCCTTGAGCATCGCCACCTCCACCGGCACACCGATGGCCCTCGCCACGGTCGGCAGGTCGCGGGAGAAAAGCTGATCCTGGAGGGCGCGCGTGCCGGTGGAGATCGCCACGCGCTTACCGCTGAGCAAGGCCGGCACCAGATACGCGAATGTCTTGCCGGTACCTGTGCCCGCCTCCACCACGAGGTTCTCGCCGCTGGCCATCGCGTCGGCGACGGCGAGCGCCATTTCCCGCTGTTCTTCGCGTGGTGCGTAGTTTTCGACGGTCTGGGCGAGGGCTCCGCCCGCGGCGAACGCCTGGGCGACCTGATCGACGCTCACGTCGACGGGCCGCCAAAGCAACGACAGAATTTTATATTTCGAGCTCTTGACACAGCGCAGCAAAACCCATAACTTTACGTCCTGTTGCGGCGCATCAAACGGTGCTCTTGCAACGCCCTATTATCAACCAAACGACGAGGAAGCCATGACCGAGAACACCGAAACGGCACTGCAGAAGGCCATGTCCGCCCCGATGCGGCTCACTCGCGGTTCCGTGGTGCGCGTTCGCGGCGCCCTGAACCGTACCGCTGGCCTGGTGGCCAGCGCCAAAGGTCCCACCCAGCGCATCGGTAGCGCCGGCCTGAAGATCAACGAAGTTGCCCACGACGGCATCGACCAACTCGTGCGCCATCAGGTGCAAGTGGTCGAAGGCATCGTGGATGAGAGCGCTCAGCGCCTGCAGCTCGCCGCTCAGGCTGGCTCGCTCAGCACGCTCGTGAACGAGCAGGTGTCGATGCTGCCGCAGACCCGCACCCGCGTGGTCAACGACGTGCGCACCACCATCGGCATCCTGGGCAACACCCAGGCCAAGATGACGGCCGCCGTGCGCGAGGAATTCTCCAACAAGTCCACGCTGCAGTCTGTCGCTGACGAGGTGACCGAGGCGGCCAGCGAAGCGGCTAGCCAGGTGGCCGAAGCGGCCGAGGCAGCCGTCGCCGAAGTTACCGCCAAGGCTTAAGCGATCCCGCGCGGGCTGGCGCCCCTTGGGCCAGCCCTCAGTCGCGCGTCGAACCGTCTCCGGTCGGTTCGGCGCCCTTGCGATTGGAGGGGTCGATCTCGACCTCGGCCATCCCCTCCTGCATCGCTCGTTGCAGAAGTCCCGGCCAGTCGACGACCGACTGAAGTCCTGGAGGCACCATCGCCTTCAGCAGGGCGAGGGGATCGGCGCTCTTAGCGGCGGCGTTGACCCGCGAGCCAACGGCCTTCAGCACGTCCGATTGCAGGCCCGACACGTCGGGCAAGCCCACCAACTCGCGCATCTCCGACGCCTCAACATCGACTTCAAGTTTTATCTTCATGGTCTCTCAGCGCCCCCGTGCGCGTGAGGCCAACGGCCACCACGCGAGCTTCAATCGCTGCTGTCTTCGAGCAACTCGAAGCTGAGCGTGTGAATCGTGTCGCGGCGTGCCACCCGGCCCAAGCCGATGATGCCCCGCCCCTTGATCTGCACGTGATCACGGCGGATGTAGAGTTCCTCGCCGTCCTCGGTGATCACGCAGGTGCCGTTGGTACTTTCGTCGTACAGCGTGAATCGACCGCGCTCGTACTCCACGCGGGCGTGGGCGCGCGAGATCAGCGTGTCCTTCACCACCAGATCGCTGTCCTCAGCGCGACCGAGGGTGGCCTGGGTGGCGGACTCTCCAACGACGAACTCCTGCCCCTGGTAGCGGAGCACCAGGCGCTTTGCGCTGGTCTCACCGACCATGCCCTCGATAGTGGGCAACATCGCGGTGTTGTCATCTCGCTGCCACAACACCTCGAACAGGGCGATGCCGTCGCTGCGCCCCTTCACCTTGGCGAAGTCGATCTGGCGCGTCGCGCCCTGGAGGTTGGCTGGGAGGGTATCCACGGTGGCGCCCGTGGTGATGATCTGCTGCGCCTTGGCCTGACTGGTCATGCGATTGGCCGTGTGCACGGTGGTGCCGAAGACGTCGTCTTCCTCCTCCATGACCGGGCCGTAGTGCAGGCCGATTCGGATGTCTACGGGCACGCCCGCACCGCGCATGTCCTCCTTGATCATCATCTGCATGCGACAGGAGGCTTCAACGGCGGCGGCGGAACTGGCGAAGGTGGCGAGCACCTCATCGCCCATGGTCTTGACCACTCGGCCGCCGTGCAGCTGGGTGGCCTTGGTCATGACCTCGATGCATCGGGCGACCGTGTCGCGGGCCCTGGCGTCGCCCAGCTGCTCGTACAGGCGAGTGCTGCCGACGACGTCGGCGAAAACTACGGCGAGGGAGGCGCTCCGCTGGGGCATGCTACTTTCGACCGGAAACCGAGGACCCGGGCCGCGTGGTGGCTAACCCGCTTAGGGTGCGTGTGGGCCGCCACGTAGTCAAGGGAGAGCGATCTGCCACCCTAGGGGGAGAGCGATCTGCCACCCTAGGGCTCGGCAACCACGTACACGATCCACGCCGGGTCCGCCTCGCCCTTCTCGACGGCCTCGTACTCGCCGGTGCCTTCACCCTCATCGTCAGCCTGCTCCCAGTACACGGTGATGTCGCTGAAGCCCGCCTCCATGATCACGTCGCGCAGCTCCGGCAGCGTCCACAGCCGCCAGCGGTACGAGAAGGCCGGCTCCATCTTGGAGCGATCCGGGAAGTGGAAGTGGATGAAGCAGTCGACGCTGCCGGAAAGCGGGTCGTAGTTGGCCTGCTCCCAGACGTAGGTGAAGCCCTCGTGCTTGGTCTTCTCCACACATTCGGTGAACGCGTCGGGGCCACCGTAGAAGTCGAGCAGCATCAGGCCGTCGTCGCTCAGCGACGCGAGGGCCCGGCGGAAGTACGCCAACATCCGCTCGCGGGTCTGGAAGGTCCAGTAGCTGAAGTTGAAGGCCACCAGGATGTCGGCCGGATCGGTCTCGACCTTGAGCACGTCGGCCTCGATCAGCTCTATCCGATCGGCTTGCTTAGCCGTGAGCTTGCCGACGTTGTTCTCGCGTCCCCAATCGAGCACTTCACGGTCGAAGTCGACGCCGATACCGCGATGCTTGGGGTTGGCCTTGATCCACTCACAGGTGAGCGTGGCCGTGCCGCAGAAATCTTCGCGTAGCACGCGCGGCTTCACCTTGCGGTGGTTGGCGTAGAACTGGCGAATCAGATCGATCTCATCCTCCGGGCTCTGCACGGACTTCTCGTAAAGCACATGCCGATCCGCTTGGCTGGCGAGGGTCGCCTTCTTGCCCGCTTTCTTGGCCGGCTTGTCCGCCTTCCCTTTCTTACGGTCTTTCTTCGCCATCTTGGTCCTTAAGAGTAGAAAGGCGCCCCGCAACCTGAGCGGGCCGCACGGTACCGGAACGACGCTGCCGCGCCCACAACCGCGCGTATTCTCCGGTTGGCTAGGGCTGCTGTCCAATCGAGTGACAGATCGAGTTCTTTACACGGGGCTCGCGACGTCGTCGGATGGGACCGGCGCCTCGCTGACCAACGAGAGTCCGTAGCGCAGAATGTCCAGCTGGTGTTCGGCGATCAGCGCTGGATCGGACATGGCCCGGCGCCAGCGCCGCGCGCCGTAGCAGCCACTAAACAATCCACAGAGGTGACGGGTCATCACCTTGAGCGGCACGCCGCGGGCGTGCTGATCGCGCAAATAGGGCTCGAAGGCGAGCACCACGCTGGCCCGATTCGGCGGGCGTTCGCTACCGAACACCGCTTGCTCCAGGGCCGCAAAGCGCCAGGGGTCGTGGTAGGCCATGCGCCCCACCATCACGCCGTCCAGGCCTGCCTCGAGCTGCTCCAGGGCGAGCTCAGCGCTGGCGATGCCACCGTTGATCACCACCGTCAGCTGCGGGAAGTCGCGCTTCACCCGTTGCACACGTGCGTAGTCCAGCGGTGGAATCTCGCGGTTCTGCTTCGGGCTCAGACCACTCAGCAGCGCCTTGCGCGCATGCAAGATCACGGTGCCGCATCCGACCGCACGGACGGCCTCGAGGAACTCAACGAGGAACTCGTAGCTGTCCTGCTCATCCACGCCCAAACGGGTCTTGACGGTCACGGGCACGTCCACCGCACGCGCCATCGACTCCAGGCAGCGCGCGACGAGATCGGGTTCGCGCATCAGGCAGGCGCCGAAGCGGCCCGACTGCACGCGATCACTGGGGCAGCCGACGTTCAGGTTGATCTCATCGTAGCCGTACGCCTCGCGTGCGACGCGCGCGGCTTGCGCGAGTTGGGCGGGGTCACTACCGCCGAGCTGAAGTACCAGCGGGTGTTCGGCACCGTCGAAGGCGAGGAAGCGATCGCGATCACCGTGCACGATCGCCGCGGCCACCACCATCTCCGTGTAGAGCTGCGCGCGCGGCGCCAGCAGGCGCAGGAAATAGCGGCAGTGCCGGTCGGTCCACTCCATCATCGGTGCGACCGAGAGGCGGTGGGCGGGCGGGCTCATAGCCACCCGCGCCAACGGAAGGCGGCGAAAAGCGCCAGCCCCAAGCCCAACAGCATCCCGCAGACGAGCCAGAAGGCATTCGGTGACTCCACCCCGGGCATTCCACCCACGTTGATACCGAGCAAGCCCGTCAGCAGCCCCAGGGGTAGGAACAAGGCGGTGACGACCGCCAGCAGCATCATGGTGCGGTTCATCTCCTCGCTGCGCCGGTCGAGCAGTTGGTCTTGGGCAGCCCCGACGCGCTCGCGCACGGCCTCCAACTCCTCGGCGAGGCGGGTGGTACGGTCGGAGGCCTCGCGCAGGCCGCTGCGGGCGGTGCGCGTGAGCCAGGGGAGTTCTTCGCTCGCGAGGGCCGACAGGGCATCGCGCTGGGGGGCCATGAAGCGGCGTAGGGCGATGGCCCGCCGACGCAGATCAGCGAGCCGCGACCGCTGCTCGCTCAGGGCGCCGCGTTGCAGGTTCTCGCCGGCCTCCTCCAGGTCATCGACCGCATCGTTGAGCGCCGCCACCACCGGTTCGATGCCCTCGACGATCCTCGTGGCGAGGCGGGCCACGAAATCGCCCGGCGAGTTGGGTCCTCGACCGCGCGCGAGCGCCTCGTGGAGCCCGGCGATGACGCGCATGGGACGCAGCCAGACGCCCACCACCCGATCCGCGTCCACCCACAAGCGCACCGAGATCATGTCCTCGGGCTCGGCCCCCGGCGTGAGGTTGACGGCGCGCAGGTTCACCAGCGCGCCGGGCTCATGCAAGGTGACCCTGGGGCGCGTGTCGTCCGCGCTGAGGCCATCGGTGATCACCACGGGCAGGCCCGACTGTGCCTTCAGCCACTGCGCGTTGCCAGGGGCATCGCGGCGCAGATGTACCCACACGTATCCGGTGTCGGCGACGCCTTCGAGCACCGCGTCTGGCTCGACGCTCTGGGCGGCGCCATGGCTGTCGACGCGCCAAGCGAGGGTATCAGGTATTTCTTGAGTCAGAGGCGCCTGGGCCGACGCACTCACAGGTCCATCGCCGTCTCTTCGATCAGCATGTCCACCACGGCGCGCAGCGCCTGCTCCTTGCTCGCCCCCGAAGCGATCGCCTCGGCATGGGCGGCGACCTGACGTCGTGCGCTGTTGCCCCGGGTCACGATGTCGCGGGCCCGTTCGACCTCGCTCGTGCAGCCGAAGAACTCAGCATCCTCCGCGATCAGGTCCAGCATCTCATCGAGCAGGCTCTGGTAGGGCACCACCTGGGAGATACCGAAGTCGATCAGCCCACCGTCACACCCGTAGCGCATCGCGCGCCAGCGATTCTCCTGGATCAGCATGTTGGCGAAGTTACGCCAGCGCTGATTGCCGCGACGCAGGCGGAACAGGAAGCGCATCAGGCATTGGGTGAGCGCGGCGAGAGTCAAGGAATCCTCTAGGCGAGTGCACACGTCCATGACCCGCGTCTCCAGGGTCTGGTAGCGCGAGCTCGGCCGGATGTCCCACCAGATCTTGGACGAGTCCTCGAGTACGCCCGACTTCACCAGCACCGCCACATGGCGTTCGAACTCGGCAAAGCTCGAGAAGCTCTCCGGCAGGCGCGTGCGAGGAAGCCCATCGAATACGGTCAGTCGGTAGGACTGAAGCCCCGTATCCGATCCCTCCCAAAAGGGCGAGGAGCAAGAGAGCGCGAGCAGGTGCGGCAGGAAGTAGGTGAACTGATTCATCAGGTCGATGCGCAGTTCGTCATCGTCGATGCCCACATGCACGTGCATGCCGCAGATCAACAGGCGCCGGGCCGAGGCCTGCATCGCCGTCTCCAGGGCCGCATAGCGATCCTTGGAGGTGCGCTTTTGCTGGTGCCAGTTAGCGAAGGGATGGGAGGAGGCCGCAATCGGCGCGAGGCCGTACTCCCCCGCCACCTCGACGATGGTGCCGCGCAAGTGCTTGAGCTCCTCGCGCGCCTCCGCCACGTTCTTGCACACGCGGGTGCCGATCTCGATCTGGGCGCGCAGGAACTCAGGCGTGACCTGGTCATCGCACCTGGCGGCGCAGGAGGCCATCATCTCCTCCGGCGGCTCCTGGGCGGTATCGCGGGTCTCGCGATCGACGAGCAGGTACTCCTCCTCGATCCCGATGGTGAACGGCGGCTCCCTCAGCATGGTCGGCATCCCTCGCGGCGGTCATCCGCTGCGAGCATGGGCAATCCGGGGGAGCTTTGCAACGCGCCGCCCTGCGGCGCGCACTAGCACTAGGGCGCGGCGCGCACCTCCTCACGGGCTGGCATCGAGCGCACCGCGACGCCGTGGGCATCCGTGCTCACCCGAGCGTTCGCCTTAGCTCGGGCGGCGCCGGGATCGACCACCACGGGCACGGCAAAGCCGCGCATGCGCCGCGCGCCCGTATCGTCCAGGGTGCTCACCACCACGTTCAGGTAGCGACGCGATGCGAGGGTCGGGGTGACCAGCACCTGCTGAGTCCAGTGCTCCCGTGCAGCGCGGTGCCCGATCTCGAAGTCCGGCGAGTTCACCTCGAGCCCCTCTTCGCCGGCCAACCGCACCTGCGCCGAGAGGCCGGTGAGGGCGCGGAAGTCCAGGGTGATGGCGACCGGTTCGCCCAGGCGCGGCGGTGCCGCCAGGCGCCAGCTCAGGGCGATCGGCGCCTTGGTGGCGTACGCGGTGGCCGGCAGGTGACCCATCGCCGCCTTGCTGAAGCTCGGGTGGCTCGACCCCGTGAGCAAGTGCTCGGGATAGGCCGCGCTCTGCTCGGCCGCGACCGCGCCTTGGGTCAGCAGCGCGAGGGCCGCGAGGGTAAGCGCGGTGAATGATGGTCTCTTAGCTACGTTCATGACTCTCTCCTAGCTAGTGGCGACGGAGACGTCGAGGCAGGCGCGACCGCTAGGTACACCGCCAGCCAAATTGGTGAAGACGAAGCTCCCCTCATAGACCTCCAGCAAGTAGCGACCGGGGGCGAGCACCGGGGTGGTCAGGGTCTCCTGACCGTTGGTCTCGAGCTGGGAGATCGCCACGAAGCCGCGCTGCCAGAGCACGATGTCCGGGTCGGAGCCGTTGGGCCCCGTCACGGTGACCTCGTAGCGCCCCGACGCCGCGACGTCGAACCATAGGAAGCGACGGTTGGAGAGTTTGTTGAAGTCACCAAAGGTGTCGATCGAGCATACGGTCCGCGCCGGCCCGCCCACGGTGATTTCGGTGTAGACGGGCAGTACGTCCGCATTGCCGGCATCGTTGGTCTCGGTGCTCGCGAAGGGCTCGATGGTGGCGCTCACGATGTCCTGCGCCGCCACTACCGCATCGATCGCCGCTGCATCCGCGGGTCGGGCGGTCTTGAGGGCGTCGACGTAGCTGAAGACGGTGGTGAAGGCGTCGCTGGTGCGCTGGGTGTTCACCAGCACGTCGTAGAGGGGCTGAAAGCCGAGGGCGATGTTGTCGACGCCGTCGTCGTCTGCGTCGAACAGGTCGAAGAGGATCGACTGCGCCGAGCCCTCGCTGTACCAGCCCGGGTTGGCGTTGACGTTGGCATCGACGTCGATGATGAAGCCGAGCGACTGATCGTTACCGAAGGAGTCCTGAGTCACCGCATCGCCGAGCACGATCCCCGCCCAGGCGTAGCCGAAGCCCTCGCTGAAGGCGACGCGCGGATCGAGGATATCGGCGGTGGTGTGAGGGCCACCGACGCTGTCGGCACGCGAGAGGGTGTCCTCGAAGAAGTGCCCGAACTCATGAACCACGACATGGCCGTCGTACTCGTCCGTGTCGTTGTTCTCCGCGCCGAGCACGAAGATCTCGTTGGCGGTGTAGAAGGTGGTGCCGATCTCGCCGTTGGCTCGCGATCCCGACACGGGTCGGTTGTCGGGGCTCCAATTGAGGGTCAGCGCCTCGAAGCTCACGTCGGGATCGACCGCCAACACGGCCAGACGGGCCTCGTTGACCGAATCGAGGATCGCGAAGGGGCCGGCTGCGCGGGCGCTGGCGTAGGAGAAGCCGTTCCAGCCGGTCTGTGCCGTCAGGTCGCGCACGGAATCGGCGTCGCCGCTGCTGGCAACGGCACCGTCCAGCACGTACAAGGCGCCGTTGCTGGTGTTGTCCACCACTTTGAAGTCCCAGCGCCCGCCGGAGTCGACAATCTCGGCGCGCACGCGAATGAAGAGCTGAGTCTCGCCGGGCACGACCAGGGAGTAGTCGCCGGCGTCGTCCGTGCGCGCGGTCTCGAGCACCGAGCCGGTACTGCTCACCGCCTGCACAACAGCCTGGCGCACGGGCACATCGAAGACGGCGTTGTAGTCCAGGGGGCCAGTGCCCGTGTGCGGCACCCGCTCAAACTGAACCTTGCCGCTGATGGTCACGTCGGGCGCGGCGCCACCGCCGCCGCCACCACCAGTATCGCCGCCACCACCGCCGCCTCCGGCGTCGCCACCATCACCTCCGGTGCCGCCACCACCGCCTCCGCCGCCGCCACAGGCCGCGAGGCCCAGGGCCAACGTCGTCAGCAGGCAGAGGACGAGGCCGCGGTGGGCGATCCTTCCGTCGTCGACTGATCTCATTCGATTGCTCTCCTGCTCAGCGATTGTTCACAGCTCGCGTGACTTATGCACGGATCCCGCACGAGTGCCGTGGCACAGTTTGCGATTGGCGAAAGCGGCGGGACGCACCCGACAGCACCTTGGGGTCAGTGTGGCGCGCCGAGGCTGAACTGCCCCTGAAGCGCGCCGACTTGTTGCGCTGCTATCATCGCGCCGGCGGAGGGCGCCGAGCAGCGGCGTACTCCTCAGGACGTCATCCCAATCACCCTCGAGTCAGACACCCCCATGAGCAACGCGATACTCGTCACCGGCGGCGCCGGCTACATCGGCAGCCACGTCGTGCGACAGCTCGGAGAGCGCGGTGAGCGCACGGTCACCTTGGACGACCTCTCCACTGGCTTCAGCGACGCAGTCCTCTACGGCGCACTGGTCGAAGGCAACACCGGTGATCGCGAACTCGTCCTCCAACTTCTCGACGAGCACCAGGTCGACACAGTGATCCACTTCGCCGCTCGTACCATCGTGCCGGAGAGCGTCGCAGATCCGCTGCGCTACTACCAGAACAACACCGCGGCAACACTCAACATGTTGCGCTGTTGCCGCGAAGCCGGTGTCCGTCGCTTTATCTTCTCCTCGACAGCCGCCGTCTACGGCACACCGGGCAGCGGTGTCTGCGAGGAGACCGACCCGACCGCTCCCATCAACCCCTACGGCAGCTCCAAGTTGATGAGCGAATGGATGCTGCGCGACCTGTCGGCCGCCGGCGACATGGACTACGTGGCCCTGCGCTACTTCAATGTCGCTGGCTGCGACCCCGGCCAGCGCATCGGTCAATCGACCCGTCAGGCAACCCTACTCACCAAAGTGACCTGTGAGGTGGCCGCAGGTGTGCGCGATCACGTGAAGATCTTCGGCACGGACTACGACACGCCAGATGGCACCGGCGTGCGTGACTACATCCATGTGGAAGACCTCGCCGACGCCCACGTACGGGCCGTCGATCACCTGCGCGGTGGTGGTGAGTCGCTCACCCTCAACTGTGGCTATGGGCGTGGCTTCAGCGTGCGTGAGGTGATCGATGCGGTAACCCGCGCCCACGGCAGCCCGCTGAAGGTGATCGAGGAAGGACGACGCGCAGGCGACCCCCCGACCCTGATCGCCCGCGCCGACCGAATTCGCGACGTGCTCCAATGGACCCCGCGCTACGACGACCTTGACGTCATCGTGCGCACGTCGCTCGCCTGGGAACACAAGCTAAAGGAGCTTCGCAACTCGTGAGCCACACTGGTCTGATTCACGGACTTCTGCTCGAGGCTGCGGCCCGCTGGCCCGACGCGAGCGCGGCGCTGCACGGCAAGCGCGAGCAAAGCTACGCCGAACTGGCGAACGCCGCGCGCGCCGTCGCCCACGGGTTGCTCAAGACCGGCCTCGAGCGCCAGGAGCGCGTCGCCGTGTACCTGCCCAAGCAGTTGGAGACGGTGGCCAGCCTGTTCGGCGCTGCGATCGCCGGGGGCGTGTTCGTGCCGGTCAACCCGGTGCTCAAGCCACCCCAGATCGGTCACATCCTCAACGATTGCGATGTGCGCGTGCTGATCACGGCGAAGTCTCGCCTGCGCCAGCTCGCCCCGACCCTCGCCGACTGCCCCGCCCTGCGCCTGATCGTGCTCACGGACGCCAAGGAGGGGGAGGAGCTCGAGCCCCTCGGCGACCGCCCGGTGATCGGGTGGTCGGCGCTGACCGACGCTCCCGAGGCGACACCGCATAGGGTGATCGATCGGGACGTTGCCGCCATCCTCTACACCAGTGGCAGCACGGGCAAACCCAAAGGGGTCGTGCTCTCGCACGCCAACATGGTGGCGGGCGCCCTGAGCGTGGCGGAGTACCTGGAGAACACGGCGCAGGATCGCCTCCTGGCAGCCCTGCCCTTCAGCTTCGACTACGGCTTCAGCCAGCTCACCACGGCGTTCAGCGTCGGCGCCAGCGTGGTGCTGCTCGACTACCTGATGCCCCGCGACGTGGTGCGCGCCATCGAGAAGCACGGCGTGACCGGCCTTGCCGCCGTGCCGCCGCTGTGGGTGCAGCTCGCCGGGCTCGAGTGGCCGGAAGCGGCACGCCGCACCCTGCGCTACGCCACCAACTCGGGCGGCGCCATGCCCAAGCGCACCCTCGCCGCCCTGCGCGAATCGCTCCAGAACACCCAGTTCTACCTAATGTACGGGCTTACCGAAGCCTTCCGCTCCACCTACCTGCCGCCGGATCAGGTGGATGCTCGCCCCGATTCGATCGGCCGCGCCATCCCCAACGCCGAGGTGATGGTGCTACGCCCGGACGGCTCGCCCTGCGATCCCGACGAGCCGGGCGAGCTGGTCCACCGCGGGGCGCTGGTATCGCTCGGCTACTGGAACGATCCCGAGCGTACGGCACGCCGCTTCAAAGCCCTGCCCACCACCAACGGCTCCCCGCTCGAGGAAGTGGCCGTCTGGTCCGGCGACACGGTGCGCAAGGACGCGGACGGCTATCTCTACTTCGTCGGTCGCCAGGACGACATGATCAAGACCTCCGGCTACCGCGTGAGCCCGGCGGAGGTGGAAGAGGAGGCCTACGGGTCCGGCTCGGTGGCCGAGGCGGCCGCCGTCGGCGTACGCCACCCCGAAGCGGGGCAGGCGATCGTGCTGGTATGCGTGGCCAAGGCAAACACCCAGGCCGAGGAGAGCGAGCAGGCATTGCGGGCCCACCTGCAGGGCCGCCTGCCCAACTTCATGCAACCCGCCGCCGTAGCGTGGGTGGACAGCCTACCGCGCAACCCCAACGGCAAGCTGGACCGCACCCAGCTGGCGAACACCTACGCCAACGAGTTCGACGAGGATGGCGCATGAGCGAAGCAAAGAAGAAGGCCCCACCGGCCCACGCAGAGCATCCGTTCTTTCACAGCGGAGCCGCCAACGGCTTCCTTGAAGTAGACGGTCGCCCCCTGAACCTGTTGGTGGAAGAGGCGGGCGGCACGCCGCTGTTCATCTACTCGCGCGCGGCCATGGCGGCGCGCGTACAAGCCCTTCGCGACACCATGCCGAAGGCGCTCCACCTGCACTACGCGATGAAGGCCAACCCGATGCCTGCGGTGGTGGGCTACATGGCGGGCCTGGTGGACGGCCTCGACGTGGCCTCGGGGGCCGAGCTGCGCGTGGCCCTGGATGCCGGTATGCCCGCCGAACGGATCAGCTTCGCCGGTCCCGGTAAGCAGGAGGGCGAGCTGACCCAGGCCGTGGCCTCGGGCGCCACCATCAACCTCGAGTCCGAGACGGAGATGCGGCGCGTGGCCGCCATCGCCGAGCGCCTCGACGTACCTGCCAAGGTAGCCGTACGCGTCAACCCAGACTTCCAGCTGAAGACGTCGGGCATGAAGATGGGCGGGGGCTCGCAGCAGTTCGGCGTCGATGCCGAACGCGTGCCGGACATGCTGCGCGAAGCGGCCAGCCTACCGGTGCAGTTCGTTGGCCTGCACATCTACAGCGGCTCCCAGAACCTGCGCGCCGAAGCCATCATCGAGTCGCAAACCAAGACCCTGGCCCTCGCCGCCGAGCTCGCCGCGGCGGCGCCGGCCCCCATGGCCCACGTCAACATCGGCGGCGGCTTGGGTATCCCCTACTTCCCTGGCGAGACGCCGCTCGATCTGGCCGCGGTCGGGGACGCCCTTCGCCGCACCATGGCAGATCTGCCCGCGCCCCTGCGGGAGACCCAGATCATCATGGAATTGGGGCGCTTCCTGGTGGGCGAAGCGGGCCTCTACGTGTGCCGTGTGGTCGACCGGAAGATCTCGCGCGGGCATCCGTTCCTGATCACGGATGGCGGCCTGCACCATCAGCTCGCCGCGTCGGGCAACTTCGGACAGGTCTTGCGCAAGAACTACCCCGTGGTCGTCGCCTCGCGCATGCACGAGCAGGCACGTGAGGTGCAGTCCGTCGTGGGCCCCCTCTGCACGCCCCTCGACCTGCTTGGCGATCGTATGGCGTTGCCGCCCGCGCAGGAGGGCGATCTCATCGCTGTGCTGCAGTCGGGTGCCTACGGGCCGACGGCCTCGCCGAGCGCGTTCCTATCGCACCCGAGCTCGCGGGAAATGCTGGTCTAGGCGGCCCTGGCCTCCTAGCGGGGGTCGTGGGGATCCCGGGACGCTGCGTCCGGCTCGGCGGGGCCTAAGTCTAGGGCCAACACCAAGGCGTCCTCGCGGCCCTGGGGCGCCTTGTAGTAGGCCGTGCGGCGCCCGATGGTGCGAAAGCCCAGCGAGTCGTAGAGGCCCCGAGCGGCGTGATTGGTGGGTCGCACCTCGAGGAACAGGCGCGTCGCGTTCAGCAGCGCCGCCTCGCCGATGACCTTGTCGAGGAGCTTGCGGCCGTAGCCACGCGCCCGCGAATCCACGCCGACGCACAGATTCAATAGGTGAGCCTCGCCCACCGCCACACTCATGATGGAGTAGCCGTGGAGCACGCCGCCCTGCTCGGCCACACGGCAGCAATAACCTACGCGCAGGCAGTCGCGAAAGATCGTCTGGCTCCACGGGTATTGGTAGGCGCCCTTCTCGAGCGCCCACACCGCCGGGAGGTCATCCTCGCCCATCGCGCGGACGATGACGGAGGCTTCTGCGCTGGCCGCACTCATGCACTGAGCTCCATAATCAGGCGCAGGTCTTCCCACGCCTTACGTTTCTCGCCCGGGCTGCGAAGCAGGTAGGCCGGGTGGTAGGTCACCACCAAGGGCACCGGACCGCTGTCAGTTTGCCACTGATGGGCGCGTCCGCGAAGTCGACCGAGCGGCGTATCCACGCCCAGCAGGCGCTGGGCGGCGATACGTCCGAGGGCGATGATGACCTTCGGCCGGATCAAGGCGATCTGCCGCTGCAGGTAGGGCGCGCACTGAGCAGCCTCGTCGGCGCTCGGATCACGGTTGTTCGGCGGGCGGCATTTGAGCACGTTGGCGATGAACACCTCCTGACGCTCGCGGCCCGTGGCGGCCAGCATGGCGTTCAGGAGTTGGCCGGCGCGGCCGACGAACGGCTCGCCCTGACGATCTTCCTGCGCCCCCGGGGCTTCCCCTACGAACATCCAGTCCGCCTGCAAGCTCCCGACGCCGAACACCGTGTGGGTGCGCGTGCTGTGCAGGGCGCAGCGCTGGCAGCCCGCCACGGTGGCGCGCAGGGCGTCCACGTCCATGGCGTCTACGTTGATCGTGTCGGCGAGCGGTAGGGTGGCGGGCGCCGGGCTGGTCGCCACCAGAGATGGCGACGGGGACGACGCTGGGGCTGGCGCGGGGGTCGGTGCCGGCGCAACCGCAGTCTCGCGCGCCGGTGCGTCGTCCGTCAGGGCCTCGCCCTCGCCACCTCGCAGCGTCCAGCGCTCTATCCCCATCAGCGAAAGCGCGCGACGGGCGCGTCGATCCAACCCCACCGACAATTCTCCTCAAGCCGTACCACGGACGGTGATCAGGGTACCGCCCCCGCCGCCGGTCTCGCCATCCCCGGCGCCGCTGGATTACCCGAAGCGGGTAGAATCCCCACCTGTTTCGCGCCTACCGTCGGCGCCCGCCAGCTCCCACGCCCCGCGTGGCCAACCCGAAGGACCTTAAGAATCGTGCGACTCTCCACCCTGCCCCTGCAGACCGCCCGCGAGGCGCCGGCCGATGCGGAGATCATCAGCCACCAGCTGATGCTGCGCGCGGGCCTGATCCGCAAGCTCGCCGCCGGCCTCTACTCCTGGATGCCGCTCGGACTCGCCGTGCTGCGCCGGGTCTCTCAGGTCGTCCGGGAGGAGATGGACGCAGCCGGCGCCCATGAGCTACTGCTGCCGTCGGTGCATCCGATGGAACTGTGGCAGGAGACCGGTCGCTGGGATCAGATGGGCCGTGAGCTGTTGCGCCTGCAAGACCGTCACGAGCGTTGGTTCTGCTACGGGCCGACCCACGAGGAGGTGATCACGGACATCGTTCGTCGCGATATCCTGAGCTACCGCCAGCTACCCGTGACCTACTACCAGGTGCAAACGAAGTTCCGCGACGAGATCCGCCCGCGCTTCGGGGTGATGCGCTCGCGTGAGTTCATCATGAAGGATGCGTACAGCTTCCACGTGGGCGCGGAGTCCCTCGGCGAGACCTACCAACGCATGCACCAGGCCTACTCGCAAGTCTTCGAGCGCCTGGGGCTGCGCTTCCGTGCGGTCACCGCCGACAGCGGCAACATCGGCGGCGCCGTGTCGCACGAGTTCCACGTCCTCGCCGATTCCGGCGAGGACGCCATCGCGGTGAGCGACGAGGGGCCCTTCGCCTCCAATGTGGAGCTCGCCCCCGCGCCCATGCCCGCGGCGGCGCGCGCGGCACCCGCCGCCGACATGAGCAAGGTGCACACCCCCGGTGCCCGCACCATCGACGCCCTGACGGAACAGCTAGGCATCGCCGCGTCATCCTGCGTGAAGACCCTCCTCGTCGAGGGCAGTGACGACGGCGGGCTAGTGGCGCTGTTGGTCCGCGGCGATCACGAGCTGAACGCGGTCAAGGCGCAGCAACTCGATGCCGTGGCCTCGCCCCTGCGTATGGCCTCGCCAGAGGCCATCCAAGCCGCCGCAGGATGCGCCCCTGGCTACCTTGGGCCCGTCGGCCTGTCCTGCCCGATCATCGCCGACCACACGGTGCTCGCCATGGGCGACTTCGTCTGCGGCGCCAACGAGAAGGAACAGCACCTGACCGGCGTCAACTTCGGCCGTGACCTGCCGCAACCGCAGGCTGCCGACCTGCGCAACGTAGTCGAGGGCGATGCGAGTCCAGACGGAGTGGGCACGCTCGAGATCGTGCGCGGCATCGAGGTGGGCCACATCTTCCAGCTCGGCGACAAGTACAGCAAAGCGATGGGGGCAGCGGTCCCCGACGAGAACGGCGAGCAGCAAACGCTGCAGATGGGCTGCTACGGCATCGGCATCACGCGCATCGTCGCCGCGGCCATCGAACAGAACCACGATGAGCGCGGCATCATCTGGCCCACCGCCCTCGCCCCCTTCCAGGTGGCGCTGGTCCCCCTCAACGCGCACAAGTCCTACCGTGTACGGGAAGCGGCCGATGCCCTCTACGACCGCCTGCGTGAGGCGGGCTTCGATGTGTTGCTCGACGATCGCGACGCCCGCCCGGGGGTGAAGTTCGCCGACATGGACCTCATCGGGATCCCCTGGCGCGTGGTGATCTCGGAGCGCGGCCTGGACGCGGGCACCTTGGAGCTCAAGGACCGGGCAGCGGCTGATCCTGAGCATATCCCGCAGGCGGATCTGATCGATCGCCTGCGCTCGGCGCTAGGCCGAGACGCCTAAGACGATCGTACGCTTGGACACCCCATGCGCGCACAGGGACGAGCAGGCGGTCCCGCGTCGCGGGCGCAAGCGACGCGCGCGCTGGGCGGCGGCCGCGGCGCTCGGATGGGCGATGCTCATCGCGACACCACCTGCCCTGGCCCAAGCTGGCGAGACCACGCCCGCTCCTGACCCGGCCCTGCGCCGCCTGCTGGTGGAGGCGGTCAACGAAGCGGACAGCTTTCGCGACCGCTTCGATGCCGAGGTCTGGCTGGTGGACATGTCCACGCGGCTCTCGCGCAAATTGCCCGACACGAAGGAGCGCCTCGAGCTGCTCAAGTTGGTGCATGCGGAGGCGGCGCGGGTGGACCTCGCGCCCGAGTTGGTACTGGCCGTGATCGATGTCGAGAGCAACTTCGACCGCTACGCCATCTCGAGCGCCGGCGCGCGCGGGCTCATGCAGATCATGCCCTTCTGGTTGGATGAGATCGGTCGCCCCGACGACAACCTCTTCAAGGTACCGGTGAACCTGCGCTACGGCTGCACCATCCTGCGCTACTACTACGACCTGGAGAAGGGCGACCTGATCCGCGCCCTGGCGCGCTACAACGGCAGCCTCGGCCGTCGCACCTACCCCTACAAGGTGCTCGATCGCCTGCGTTCTCGCTGGTATCGACTCTAGTCAGCCGGTAGTGAAATCGGCGGGAATCTGTTCAACGCCCGGGTCCACCTGCGCCACCTGCACGGCATCTACGCGGGCGAACAAGGGGCCTTGGTGGAGCCACGCGATCAGCGCCTCGAGTGCCTCGTCGGCACCGCAGGCGAGCACCTCCACACGTCCATCGGGCAGATTGCGCGCGTAGCCACGGATGCCTAAGGCCTGCGCTTGGCGAGCGGTGTTGGCCCTGAAGGCGACGCCCTGCACGCGACCGCTCACCCAGCAGCGTCGCGCCGCTAGGGGTGATGGCGATCCTTCAGGGGCCATGTGCGGGTGGAGGGTTCAGCGGTTCTCGGGGAGGCTGGCCCTGGCGATGACGCGTGCTTCGACGGCGCGCGAATGGGCGCTTACCGCATCTGTGCGCGCACCGCGGTAGTCCTGCTCCTGGAGCTTCTCTTCGGCGCTCGAGAGCAGCATCTGGGCGGCGTTGAGGCGAGCCGTTGCGTAGCGATCAGCCCCGGCATCTTCAGCTGCCATGATCGCCTGACGCGCGTCGCTGAGTTCCTGCACCGGCGGAGTCGAGGCGCACCCTGCAGCCAACGCTGCTACGGCCCCGAGCAATGCCACCAAGGTGATCCGTCTCATATTTCTTGTCTTCGCGTACGTCTACCGACCATTCGACGGTAGCAGCGGCTCGAAGGACCCGTCAAGCAGGGTCGAAGTGAGACTTCAATTGTCGTCCACGCGCAGCATGTCACGGACGAAGGGCACGGTCAGGCGCCGCTGGGCGACCAGGGAGGCCTCATCCAGGCCGTCCAAGAGGGCGCACAGGGAGTGCATGTCCCGGCGCGCACGGCGCAGTAACCAGGTGATGGTCTCATCGGGCAGTTCGAGCCCGCGGGCCGCCGCCCGCAGGCGCAGGGCGGCACCTGCCGCATCGTCATCCAGGGGACTCAAGCTCGCGTGCAGCCCGGCGCGCAGACGCGACGCCAGGTCCGGCAGCTGCGGGGACTGCGCCGCCAAGGGTTGGCGAACGGCCAGCACCAGGCGCCCGCCCTTTGCCTGCAGGTCGTTGTACAAGCGCATCAGGGCCACTTCAGCGTCGTGGTCGCCGAAGATGCTGTCCGCACGATCGAGCGCCACCAGGGCCAGGCGTCCCCATCCCTCGAGCGCACTCGCGAGCCGCTCGCGCGGGAGCTCACCCAAGGAGAGGTAACCGCAGGGACGGGTGCCGACGGTGGTAGCGCCCTCCTCGCCGGCACTGAAGCGCGCACAGGCCGCCTGCAACAGGTGGGTCTTGCCGCTGGCCGGTGGGCCGGCGAGCACGAGGCTGGTGCTACTCGTGCGCTCGAAGTCGCCATCGACGAAGGCCACCAGGCGATCCAGCACCTGTGCGTTGGGCCCTACGTGGAAGGTGTCGAAGGTGGCGTGGTCAGCGAGGCGTACGCCGAGGGGTAGCTGACGCATTCAGCGCGAGTCCGCCCCGTCACCGGTCAGCCCCCCCGCCGGCAGGGAGAGCCCGGGCGCTGGCGCGGCGGGCGCGCTTTGGAAATCGAAGCGCAAGGTGTCGGGAAGCATCCCGCGCCCATCTTCCGTGGGAACGAGGAAATCCGATAGCTGCAACAAGCGAGCGAGCTTGGCGGGCTCGTAGCGGGTGGTTAGCGAGAGCAGTACACGTCCGGCGCGGGCCTGACGCAGATCCACCCGCTGCACGAGATCGAGGCGGCGAAGGTAGGCGAGCGTGCGCTCGTAGGCGGGAGCGCTGTCGATGCCGCTGAGTTCCAGGCCCACCTGGCGCACGCCGACACCGGCGTAGGCCGCGTAGCGAGACGCTAGCAAATCTGCTAGGAACTCGGGGCCCGTTTCCAGACCACCGATCCACGGCTGGGTCTGGGCATCGGCGAACAGTTGCCAGCGCACCTGCCAGATGCCATTGGCCGTGCGATCCCCCTCACCCATCAGCACCACGTCCGCGCCCTGGGCACGCGCCAGCACCAAGGCGGGGTGGGCAGCATCGACGGTGGTCGGTAGCAACGCGGTGGCGCCCGGCCGGTCGAAGCGCGGCGCATCGTGTGCGGGGGCCGCATCGAGGGGGGTATCGATGAGCGCCTCGGGCGTGGGCAGCAGGAGCGGCAGACCGCGCCGATCAGCGGCGCGGAGCAGCGCGGTGACCACCTCACCCTCGTCCTCGCTGGTCAGATACCGTGACCGCCACGCGACCCCGGCGCCGGGCACGGAATCGCCCGGCGCTGGCGCTTGCTTGGGCCCCGCCAACGCATCGGGGGGCAACTGCAGTAGGGCCAGGACCCGCGGCCGGTCGTCATCCCAATACGGCAGGCCAGCCGCCAACACGGCTTCGCGCGTGGCGCCCTCGTCGAATACGTAGCGCAGGGTTCGCCGGGCGCTGAATCCCTGCTGCTGCACCAGTTGCTCCGCCTGCGCCAACACCGGCGCGACGAGGGTGGACCCAGTGACATCACCGAGCCCGGTGACCTTCACCAGCACCGCCGCGAGCGCCCGCTGCGCCGTCGCTTCCGAGGCCGCCCGCTCGCCCGGGATCAGATCGACGGACGCACCGTACAGATCATCGACGGTCGAGGCGGACCCCAGGAGCGGCACGGCCAACATCAATGCCGCCATCCAACCGCGCCGACCCGCAAGCGACCGTCGGTCGCTCCCACGGCCAACGATGCCGCGGCGATCTGTCGCCCTGATTGTCTCACCCATGATCAATGCCTTCCGCGTAGGTGGCTGAGTACCGCGAAGCGGATGCGCGGCCCGACCCCAGCGGGAGCGCTGCGCGGTCGAGAACATACCACAGCGACGCCCGCGCGCTGCCGTCGCCCACGCACCGTGCGACAATCGCCCGCGCAGCGGCCACGACAGGCCGCCCAAAGGAGACTCGACCCGATGACCGACCGATCCCTCACCTACCGCGATGCCGGCGTGGACATCGACGCGGGAGACCGCCTCGTCGACCGCATCAAGCCTGCCGTGCGACGCACGCAGCGGCCGGAGGTGATCGGCGGCCTCGGCGGATTCGGCGGGCTCTTCGCTTTGCCGCCGGGCCGCTACCATGAGCCGGTGCTCGTGGCCGGCACGGACGGCGTGGGCACCAAACTGCGCCTGGCCATCGACCTCGGGCGTCACGACACGATCGGCATCGACCTCGTGGCCATGTGCGTGAACGATGTGATCGTGCAGGGCGCCGAACCCCTGTTCTTCCTCGACTACTACGCCACCGGCAAGCTCGACGTCGACGTGGCCGCCGACGTGGTGGCGGGCATCGCCGAGGGCTGCCGCCTGGCCGGGGCCGCCCTGATCGGCGGTGAGACGGCGGAAATGCCTGGCATGTACGCCGAGGACGACTACGACCTGGCGGGCTTCTGCGTCGGTGCCGTGGAACGCGCCAAGCTGATCGATGCCAGCCAGGTGGCCGACGGCGACGCCCTGATCGCCCTGCCCTCGAGCGGCCCGCATTCGAATGGCTATTCGCTGATCCGGCGCATCCTCGAGCACAGCGGTGCCGATCTGCAGGCGTCGCTCGCGGACAGCGACGACGAGCGCCCACTCGCCGAGCACCTGCTCGCGCCCACGCGCATCTACGTCAAGGCGTTGCTCGCCGTGCACGAGGCGGGCGCCCTGCACGCGGCCGCCCACATCACTGGCGGCGGCATCCCGGGCAACGTGGTGCGCATCCTGAGCGATTCGCTGGACGCGCACCTGCGCGCCGACAGCTGGACATTCCCGCCGGTCTTCCAGTGGTTGCAGCAGGCGGGAGGCGTCGCCCACGAGGAGATGCTGCGCACCTTCAACTGCGGCCTCGGCATGGTCCTGGCCGTCCCGGCCGAGCGCCGTGACGAGGTGCTGAGGATCCTTGCCCAGCACGGCGGTCAGGATGCCTTCGAGGTGGGCTCGATCCGCGCCGGATCCGGCGCGGTGATCGTCGACTAGCAGCCCGCAGTTCCTAGGCCTTGGGCAGGGTCACCCCGCGCTGGCCCTGATACTTACCGGCGCGATCGGCGTAGCTCACCTCGCACGCCTCATCCGACTGCAGGAACAACACCTGCGCCACGCCTTCGTTGGCGTAGATGCGCGCAGGCAAGGGCGTGGTGTTGGAGAACTCCAGGGTCACGTGGCCTTCCCACTCGGGCTCCAACGGCGTCACGTTGACGATGATGCCGCAGCGCGCGTAAGTCGATTTACCCAAGCAAATCACTAGTACGTCGCGCGGGATGCGGAAGTACTCCACCGTGCGTGCCAGGGCGAAGGAGTTCGGCGGGATGATGCACTCGTCTGCGGTGATATCGACGAAACTGCTCTCATCGAAGGCTTTGGGGTCGACCACGGCGGAGTTGATGTTGGTGAACACCTTGAACTCGCGCGCACAGCGCACGTCATAGCCGTAGGACGAGGTGCCGTAGGAGATCACCCGGCGGTCGTCCACCGTGCGCACCTGACCCGCCTCGTAGGGTTCGATCAGTCCGTGTTGTTCGGCTTGCTGGCGAATCCAGCGATCAGATTTGATGCTCATCATTCCACCACGATGTTCGGGAAGCGGTGCGAGTAGTCTCGTTTTTGGGCCGCGAGGCGCGAGGTCGCCCGTAGGGCGATGCGGCGGTAGTCTTCGGCGAGTTCGCCATCGGGCTCGGCGATCACCGTCGGGGCGCCGCCATCGGCCTGTTCGCGAATGCGGATGTCGAGTGGCAGGGCGCCGAGGAATGGCACGCCGTCCTCCTCGGCCATGCGCCGCCCGCCGTCGTTGCCGAAGATGTGTTCCTCATGGCCGCACTTCGAGCAGATGTGGGTGCTCATGTTCTCCACCACGCCGAGCACGTTCACATTGATCTTCTCGAACATCTTGAGCCCCTTGCGCGCATCGAGCAGCGCGATGTCCTGGGGCGTGGTCACGATCACCACGCCGCTCAGGGGCACGCGCTGACCGAGCGTGAGTTGCGTGTCGCCCGTGCCGGGCGGCATGTCGACGATCAGGTAATCCAGTTCGCCCCAGTTGGTCTGGGCGATCAGCTGGTTCAAGGCTTGGGTCACCATCGGGCCGCGCCAGACCATGGGCTGCGCCTCATCCACCATAAAACCGATGGACATGGCGACGATGCCGTGGGCCTTCAGGGGGTCGACGAACTTGCCGTCGGGGGTGGTCGGCTGGCGCCCGCGCAGGCCGAGCATGCGCGGCTGACTCGGGCCGTAGATGTCCGCATCGAGCAGCCCCGTGCGGGCGCCCTCGCTGGCCAGGGCCAGGGCCAGGTTGGCGGCGGTAGTGGATTTGCCGACCCCGCCCTTGGCCGAGGCGACCGCAATCACGTTCGCGATACCGTCGATCGGCTTCAGGTTGGCCTGCACCGCGTGCGACCGGATGCTGCTGTGCACGTCGATCGTGACCCGATCGAGGGCACCGAAGGCCTCGCGCAGGGCAGCCTCCAGCGCGGCGCTCAGGCGGTAGCGGTGGCGGGCAGTGGGAAAGCCGACCTCCAGGCGCACCTTCAGATGGCCCCCGTCCAGTTCCGTGGTGATATCGGCACCCGCCTCATCGAGGCGCAGATCAATGAAATCGTCGGCGAACTGGTCTAGAAAGTTATCGATCGTGGATTTGCTAAGATCGGACATGTGAGGCTCTGGTGTAGACAGGGCGACGCGCGCTCGCGCTGCGACCGGCGACAGGGAAAGTCGGCGATTGTAGCAATATCCTGCGCCGCGGCAGCGGCGCATGCCGGTGCGTATTGCCCTCCTGCAGCCCACCCTCGCGTGTCATCTGGAGATCTAAGGGAAAGATGAAACTCCTTGCGGGCATGCAGGCGGAGAAGCTGATCGCCGAGCTCACCTCGCTCGACGGCGGCTCCCCGGAGCAGGTCAATGCGCTGGTGGAACGTATCGCCAAGCTGGGCGGAGGTGCCGTGCCGCGCCTGCTCGGCACGCTGGCCGACGCGGATCGCCAGCAGATGATGCTGCTCATCGAGCCGCTGGGCCGCCTGCTCGACGAAAAATCCCTACGCCACTTCCGCGACGCCCTGCGCCACGACAACCCCAAGGTGGTCCAAGGCGCAGCGTGGGCGATGGCCAGTCGGCGTAGCTACGATCCCAACAACCTCCTCGACCTGCTGGAAGACCAGGAGGTCGCGCGCTCACGCCTGCTCGAGGTGCTGGACGCGCAAAAAGACCGCCTGGATGTGCGCCAACTCCTGCGCTACGCCTACGAGGTGGACGGCAAGGACAAGGAAGCGCTCCTGCGCATCCTGAGCGATCTGGCCACCGAGTCCCTGGTGCCCGACCTGCTCGACCGCCTCACGGGTTCCGACCGTGACGTGCGCCGCTCGATCACCGAGATCGTCGGCCGCTTCCCGCGGGACGACGTGGCCAGCGCCCTGGCCCGCCAGCTCGATGATCAAGACCGCGGCGTGCGCAGCGCGGCGATCCGCGGCATGGCGCGAATGCCCAACCGCATCAACATCACCCGCCTGTGCCAGATGCTCACGGATCCCGACGTGGATGTGCAGAACGCCGCCGTCGAGGTAATCACCGAGTTGAACCACCCCGAGACCACCCAGCACCTGGTGGCCGTGCTCAAGGATGAGAACGAGTACGCGCGGCGCTCGGCGGTGGAAGTGCTCAACGAGATCGGCACCGCCGAGAACGTGAAGGACCTGCTCTCCGCCCTGCGCGACGACGACTGGTGGGTGCGCTCGCGCGCCACGGACGCCCTCGCCTCCATCGGCGGCCCGCGCGTGGTGGATGCGGTGCTCTCGCTCTTCAACGACCCGGACGAGGAGATCCGTCGCGCGGTCATCGAGATTTTGAACACCACCGAGGACAAGCGCGCCCTCGACTACCTGATCAAGGCCACCCAGGACGATGACTGGTGGGTGCGCGAGCGCGCTGCCGACGCCTTGGCCAAGATCGGCGATCGCAAGGCCGTACCGGCGCTGGTGAACATGCTGCGCACCGCCCCGAGTTCGGCTCCGGCCGTGATCCGAGCCCTCGCGTCCTTCGGCGATCGTCGCGTCGTTCCCCATCTGATGCCGTTGATTCAGGCGCCGGACAAGTCGGTCAAGATCGAGGCCATCAACACCGTCGTGCGCCTGGCCGACAAGGACCTCGCACCCACCCTGCGCACCCGCATCGCCGCCGAGAACAGCAGCGACACGGAGGTAATCCTGGCCATCAAGGATGCCGTACGCAGCCTCGATCAACGCTTCCCGGACACGGTGAGCACGGACAGCGCGGCCCAGTTCGGCAATCCCTCGCGCACCCTGCTGGCCGAAGTTCCCGACGCCGATCAACTGGCGGCCTTGTTGGGTGAGACGGTGCCCTCGCCCACCAGCACACCGCCGCCGTTGCCGGATGCGGCGGCCGCCGCGTCGCGCTTTGATATCGCCCACCTCAACCCCGGCGACATGATCGACGGGCGCTACGAGTTCATCAAACAGATCGGCCGCGGCGCCTTCGGCACGGTGCTCCTGGTGAGCGACACGGTGGTGGACGAGAAGCTGGTGCTCAAGTTCCTCAACAAGAGCATCGCCAACGACCAGGAAACCATGCGCCGCTTCGTACAGGAGGTGCGCCTGGCGCGCAAGATCACTCACCGAAACGTGATCCGGCTCTACGACTTCCTATCCCTCGAAGGCCTCAATGCGATTTCGATGGAGTACTTCCCATCGAACCCCTTGACCGCCGAGGTGGCCGATCGACAGCCCGTGCCCATGCTGCGCGCCCTGCGCATCGCCCACGATGTGGCCTTAGGGATGACAGTGGCGCACCAGGAACAGATCGTTCACCGCGACCTGAAGCCCGCCAACATCCTGGTCAACCAGGCAGATCTTGTGAAGATCGTGGACTTCGGCGTGTCGTCGGTGATGAACGCGGAGACGGACCTCACGAAGACGGGCTACGTAATCGGTTCACCGAAGTACATGGCCCCGGAGCAGATCTTGGGCAAGGAGATCGACCAGCGCGTGGACATCTACGCCCTCGGCGTCATCCTCTACGAACTGCTCACCGGTCGACCGCCCTACGCGGAAGGCGATCAGATGGCGGTGATGTACGCCCACGTGCAGGGCACGGCCAAGCCGGTCGACGAGGTGAACCCAGACTTGCCGGAGTCCGTCTCCGAGCTGGTCAAGCGCTTGATGATGGTGCAGCCGGACCGGCGCTACCAAACGATGGAGTACGTCACCCGCGACCTGTCGCGGCTGATGGAAAAGCTCAGCGACCAGCCCGCCGAAGAGGACTGACCAGAATGGCCCGTATCGATGCCTTCCTGAAACTCGGCCTGCAGCAAGGCTGCTCCGATGTTCACCTCGCGGTGGGCGTGCCGCCGATGCTGCGCATGCGCGGCGACCTCCTACCGATCAAATTTCGTGAGCTTGGCGCGACGGAGCTGAACACCTACATCAGCGAAGTGCTCACGACACAGCAGCAGGCGCGCCTCGCCTCCGGCGAAGATCTCGACTTCTCCTACGTCACCGCCGAAGGCACACGCTTTCGCGCCAACGTATTCCACAAGGCGACCGGTGTCGGCGCCGTGCTGCGGCATATCCCCAACGACATCCCCAGCATGAAGAAGCTGAACCTGCCGCCGATCATCGAGAAGCTGTGCGACATGCACCAGGGCATGATCCTGGTCACGGGCGCCACGGGCACGGGTAAGTCGACCACCCTGGCCTCGATGATCAATCACCTGAACGAGACCCGAAAGCTCAACATCCTCACCCTCGAGGACCCCATCGAATTCGTTCACCCGAGCAAGCAATCACAGGTGATTCAGCGCGAGGTGGGCTCGCACCTGCAGAGCTTCGCGGACGGCTTGCGCGCCGCCCTGCGCGAAGACCCCGACGTGATCCTGGTCGGTGAGATGCGCGACCCCGTCACCATCTCGATGGCCATGACGGCGGCGGAGACGGGGCACCTGGTGCTCGGCACCATGCACACCACCGGAGCTGTCAAAACCGTTGACCGAGTGCTCGACGCCCTGCCGGCGGAGCTGCGCGAGCAGACCAAGGCCTTCCTGTCCCAGAGCTTGCAGGCGGTGATCAGTCAGATCCTGCTGAAGACGCCGGACGGACGCGGGCGCACGGCCGTGCAGGAGATCATGGTCTCGAACCGCGCCATCGCCAAGCTGATCACCACGGACCAAACGCACCAGATCCCCTCGATCATCCAAACCGGCGGCGATCAGGGCATGCAGCTGATGGATCAGGCCTTGCTTGAGGCGGTGAAGGCGAAGACCGTCGACCCCGACGAGGCCTTCCTGTTCGCGGCGAACAAGAAGCCCTTCGAACGCTACGTCACCGATCTCGATCTGCTGCCGCAGATGCAACAGGGGGAGAAGAGCGCATGAGCACCGACACCACTGCCAGCACGGGCGAGAAGCTCAGCATCGATCGCTTCCTGCGTACCATGATCGAGCAGGACGGCTCAGACCTGCACCTGCTCGCGGGCGATCCGCCGCGGGTGCGGCGCTACGGCGATCTCGAGCCCGTGTCCGACGAGAAGCTCTCGCCGGTCGCCCTGCGCGAGGCCCTGTTCGCGATCATGCCGGCGCGCCAGCAGACGCTCTTCGACCAGCACGACGGCGCGGACTTCGCCTATGAAATCGAGGGGCTCTCACGCTTTCGCGTGAACGTGTTTCGCCACATCGGCGGCATCGGTTCGGTCATGCGCGCGATTCCCTCGCAGGCCCTGACGTTGGAGGAGCTCAACCTGCCCGATGTCGTCCAAGGCATGTGTCGGCACAAGCAGGGGCTGGTGCTGGTCACGGGCAAGACGGGCTCGGGCAAGTCCACCACGCTCGCGGCGATGATCGATTTCATCAACAAGGAACGGAAGGGGCACATCCTCACCATCGAGGATCCGATCGAATTCACCCACGAGCGGCGCGGGTGCCTGATGAGTCAACGCGAGGTGGGTTCGCACACGAAGAGCTTCGCCGCCTCCCTGCACTCGGCCCTGCGTGAGGACCCGGACGTGATCCTGGTGGGTGAGATGCGCGATCTCGAGACCATCGGCATCGCCGTGACCGCGGCGGAGACGGGGATCCTGGTCATGGGCACGCTGCACACGAACGGCGCCGCCTCCACCGTCGACCGCATCGTCAACACCTTTCCCGCGGACAAGCAATCGCAGATCCGCTCCATGCTCTCCACCTCCCTGAAGGGCGTGATCTCACAGCAGCTATGTAAGAAAGCCGGCGGCAAAGGTCGCGTGGCGGCGCTCGAGATCATGGTCAGCACCCCGGCCGTCGGCAACCTCATCCGCCAGGGCAAGCTCGACCAGTTGGAGACGGCTATGCAGTCCGGGGGCAACCTCGGCATGCAAACCATGGACAGTGCGCTCATGGCCCTGCTGAAAGAGCGCCAGATCGAACCGCGCGAGGCCTACGAGAAGGCCATCACCAAGAGCAAGTTCGAGTCCTTCGTCAGCGAGCCCGCGTGAGGCGCGAATAATCCCCGGGCCGCCAGGGCCCGGCCATGCTTGTGGCATACTGGTGGACTTCGCGCCTGAAGCGTCGGACACCCCATGAGCACGCCCCGAAAGATCCTCATCACGAGCGCCCTGCCGTACGTTAACGGCCCCATTCATCTGGGCCACCTGCTGGAGGTGGTGCAGACGGACATCTGGGCCCGATTCCAACGCATGCGCGGTCACGACTGCTACTACGTCTGCGCCAGCGACGCCCACGGCACGCCGGTGATGCTGCGTGCCCGCAGCGAGGGCATGGAGCCGGCCGCGATGGCTCAGCAGTTTGGTGAGGAACACCAGCGCGACTTCGCCGACTTCCTGATCAGCTTCGACTTCTATCACTCCACCCATTCGCCGGAGAACGAGCGTCTGGTGGGGCAGATCTTCCAGGCCCTGGAGGCCGGCGAGCACATCGCCCGTCGCAACGTGCGCCAGGCCTACGATGAGCAGGAGCAGATGTTCCTGCCCGATCGCTTCGTGAAGGGCACCTGCCCGGTCTGCAAGACGCCGGATCAGTATGGCGACTCGTGCGAGAACTGCAGCGCCACCTACACGCCGGCGGAACTGATCGACCCGGTGTCGGTGATCTCCGGCACGCCCACGGTTGAGCGCGACAGCGAGCACCTGTTCTTCCGCCTCGAGCACTTCGCCGACGCGGTCAAGGCGTGGCTGGACACGGGCGCGGTGGCGCGCGAGGTGCGGGCCAAGCTCGACGAGTGGTTGGACGGCGAACTGCGCGACTGGGACATCAGCCGCGATGCGCCCTACTTCGGCTTCCAGATCCCCGGCCACCCGAACAAGTTCTTCTACGTCTGGCTCGACGCCCCGGTGGGCTACATGGCGAGCTTCACCGCCCTGTGCGAACGCGAGGGACTCACCTTCGAGGATTGGTGGGGCGCGGACAGCGAGGCAGAGCTGCACCACTTCATCGGCAAGGACATCTTCTACTTCCATTGCTTGTTCTGGCCGGCGGTGCTGCAGGGCTCGGGCCATCGCCTGCCCACCAACGTGCACGTGCACGGCTTCGTCAACGTGAACGGCGAGAAGATGTCCAAGCGTCGCGGCACCTTCGTGCGCGCCCGCACCTACATCGAGCATCTCAATCCCGAGTGGTTGCGCTACTTCTACGCCGCACGCCTAGGCCCCGGCATCGATGACATCGACCTGGCCTTCGATGATTTCGTCGCCCGCGTGAACTCGGACCTCGTGGGTAAGTTCGTCAACATCGCCAGTCGCTGCGCGGGCTTCATCACTAAGCGCTTCGACGGTCGCCTGGCGGACGCGCTGCCCGACGAGGCCCTCTACGCCTCCTTCATCGAGGGCAGCGAGTCCATCGCTGAAGCCTACGAGCAGCGGGAATTCGGGCGTGCCATGCGCGAGATCATGGCCTTCGCCGATCGCGCCAACCAGTACGTGGATCACCACAAGCCTTGGGTGCTGGCGAAGGAACCTGATCGCCTCGATGAGGTGCAGGCGATCTGCACTCAGGGGCTGAACCTGTTCCGCGTGCTGCTGGTGTGGCTGAAGCCCGTGCTGCCGGCGGTGGCCGAGAAAGCCGAGGCCTTCCTGCAGGTCGATCCGCTCAGCTGGGACGACGCGGGTACGCCGCTGCTCGGCACGCAGATCGCCCCCTTCAAGGCGCTGATGACGCGGGTGGATGCGGCTGCCGTGGAACAGATGCTCGAAGCAGGGCGCGAGCCGCCGGCGGCCTAGGGGCTAGCCGTGGCGTCCCTGCTCTCGACCTTCGCAACCCTCGCCGTCCTCCACAATCTGCTCCTGACGCAGGCGGTCGGCCTCGGCGCTGCCTTGGCTTGCGGGGGACGCCTGGACACGGCCTGCGCCCACGCGGCTAGTACTCTCCTCGCCGTGGTGCCGGCGGCCGCCCTGGCCTACGCCGCGGATCGATGGCTGCTGCAACCTGCCGACGCCACCGCCTTGCGCCTCCTGCTCTGGGTGCCCCTGTGCCTGAGCGCAAGCGCTCTCGCCCATCGCCTCGTGAGTGACCGATACCCGGCGCTAGGTGAACGCCTGGTGGCCCAAGGCCTGCTCGGGGCGGGCTACCTGGTGCAACTCGTGGTGCTTTGGCGAGTCACCGCCGATAGCGCTTCCGTCGCGAACGCCGCCCTCGACGCGCTGGCCTTGGGAACCGGCTACGGCGCCGCTACGATCGCCCTGACGGCCTGGCACGGACGGCTCATCAGCGCCGGGTTGCCGCGCACTGTGAGCCTCGCCAGCGCGGTGCTGCTGAGCACGGCGATCGCCAGCATGGCCGTGGTCGGCCTAGGGGGTGCCTAATGCTATCGCCAGGTGAGCTGCGATGTTGAGCTTGCTCTGCCTGGCGCTGATCGGCGGACTTACCGCGTTCGCCCTCACACGCGAGAGACGGCCGGCGCCGTCGCCCCCCGACGCGCGCGCAGCCCTCGCCGAGCGCCTGGATCGCCTGCTGCCCCAGACCCAGTGTCGCCAGTGTCTCTACGACGGCTGCCGGCCCTACGCCGACGCCATGGCCCAGGGCGAGGCGCAGATCAACCGCTGTCCGCCTGGTGGCGAGGCGACCATCGCACTGCTCGCACGGGAGCTCGGGCGCGAACCTATGCCCCTCGACCCCCGCCACGGCACGCACGGCCCGCTGCAGCTCGCGCGCATCGACGAGAGCCGTTGCATCGGTTGTCGCCTCTGCATCAAGGCCTGTCCCGTCGATGCCATCGTCGGCGCGCCGAAGCTCATGCACACGGTACTGGCCGAGGACTGCACGGGGTGCGAACTGTGCCTGCCGCCCTGTCCGGTGGACTGCATCGACCTGCTCCCGGCGCCGGCACTCCCGCCGCGGCAGGGCACGCCGTCATGAGCCTCAGCGCCTGGTGGCACGGGTTGCGGCCCGGCTTGGCCCTCGCCCCGGAGGTGCTGCAAGGATCCCGCGAGGAACCCGCGGGCCTGCGCCGGGTGCCACTACCGGCACAGCTCACCTTTCCCCTGCATCACCCGGGCGGGTGGACCCTCACGCCGGCGGTGGGCGTGGGCGATCGCGTGCGCTTCGGTGAAACGCTGGCCGTGGGGCCCGAGGGATCGGCCCTGTCCCTGCACGCCGCCGCCGCGGGCACGGTGAGCGAGGTGGATGAACATCCCGTGATCGATCCCGTGGTGGAGCGCACGCGCTGTATCGTGATCGCGACGCGGGCAGAGAAGGACCAGCCCCCCTGGTTGACCCCGATCACTGCGCCGGAGTCGGCGGCGCCGGAAACGCTTCGCGCCCGCGCCGGCGAGGCTGGCCTAATGGGCATGGGAGGTGCGCAGTTCCCCACGGTCACCAAGCTCGAACTGGCTGCGGCGGCGGGCGTGCACACACTGATCGTGAACGGGGCCGAGTGTGATCCCAGCCTCACGTGCGATCAGTGGTTGATGCAGGCCTACGCCGCCCAGATCGTGCGCGGTGCCCAGCTGCTGCTGCGCGCATGCGGTGCTGAGCGCTGCGTGCTGCCCTTGGAGGACGACAAGCCAGCCGCCGTCGCGGCGATGGAGGCGGCGGTGGCCGACGCCGCGGACCCGCGTCTCGAGGTCATTCCCGTCGCGCCGCGCTACCCCGCGGGCGGTGAACGCCAGCTGATCGAGCGCCTGTTCGCCGTGGAAGTGCCCACGGAGACCTGGCCGGTGCACGCCGGCTACGTGAGCTTCAACGTGGCCACGGCGGCCGCCTTCGACGATGCCGTGCGCCAGGGGCAACCGCTGACCGAGCGCATCATCAGCATCGCGGGGCCCGGCGTCGCCCAACCGGGCAACGTGATCGCCCCCCTCGGCGCCTCCATCGCCCACCTGATCGAACACGGCGCGGGCGGCTACCGCGAGGATGCCAGCCGCCTGGTGGTCGGCGGCGCGATGATGGGCATCGCCATGGCGGATGATGACGCGCCGATCACCCCCGCCACCAACGGCCTCCTGGTACTCACCGGGACGCGTACCCAGGAGCCCAGCCACCGGGGCGCACTGCCGTGCATTCGCTGCGGCGACTGCGCCGCCGTGTGTCCCGCACGCCTGCAGCCGCAGGAGCTGTTCCGCCACCTCGACTCCGGCGACCTGGCGAGCGCAAGCGCCCTGCACGTCGTCGACTGCATCGAGTGCGGCAGCTGCGACACCGTGTGCCCGAGTCAGCTGCCCCTGACCGAAGCGTTTCGTCAGGCGAAGCGCACGATCGCCCGCACGCAACAGGAGACCCAGCGCGCGGACCGTTGGCGCGCCTCCTTCGAGCGCCGCAACCATCGCCTCGCTACCGACGATCGCGCCGACGCCGCGCGGGCTTCGCGCCGGGCGGCTCGCACCACGGCCGCGGCGGCCGACGCGGCGGCACCGACACCGCCAGTGGTCGATCACGTGCCGGGACGTCCCGACACGCGGGCGACGGAGGACGAGCGCCAGGCGGTGATCCGCGCCTCGATCGAACGTGCACGGCAACGACGGCAGCGCCCCCGTCGCGACCCCGACACGGACGGCTAGGCGACGATGCGCTTCGACACAGCCCCCGCCCCGCACCTCGCCCCCACCCGTCAGGTCATCGGGGTGATGGCGCCCGTGTGCATCGCCCTGCTCCCGGCCGCCACCGTACATGTGCTGTGCTTCGGCGCAGGCTTGGCCCTGAACCTCGCCAGCACCGTGACCGTCGCCCTGCTCTGCGATGGGCTCAGCGCGCGCTGGCTCGACAACCCGCGCACCTGGCGCCCACCCGTGGGTGACGGTAGCGCGCTGGTCACGGCCATCCTGATCGCCTTCTGCCTACCGCCCCTGACGCCCGTGTGGGTGAGCGCCAGCGCGGCGGCGATCGCGATCGTACTGGGCAAGCAACTGTTCGGTGGCCTCGGTAAGAACGCCTTCAACCCGGCGATGGTGGGCTACGCCGCCGTGCTCCTCGCCTTCCCCGCGCAGCTGGTGGGCTACCCGCATGACACGGGTGGCGCAACGTCGTTGGCGCAGAGCTTCGCGATCTTCATCGGCGGCTTGCCCCAGGAGCTCGCCCGGGCGGACGCCATCACGGGCGCGACTCCCCTCGATCGGATGCAGGACGGCCTGAGCCAGATGATGATGGTGTCGGAGATCCGCGCCGAGGGCGGCTTCAGCGCCGCCTACGGCCCGCGCTGGGATCTCCTTAGCCTAGCGTTTCTGCTGGGTGGGGTGGCATTACTCTGGCGACGGATCATCACCTGGCACGCACCGATCGGCGTCTTCGCGGGCGCGGCGCTCGCGGCCATCGTGCTGGCGGCGAGCGCACCCGACAGTCATGCCGGCGTGCTGTTCCACCTCGCGGTCCCCTCCACGGTGCTCGCCGCATTCTTCATCGCGACGGACCCCGTGTCCAGCGCCACCTCGCCGCCCGGGCGATTCGTCTTCGGGGCGGGGGTGGGCGTGCTGTGCGTGCTGATCAGGCGCTTCGGCGCCTATCCGGACGGCGTCGCCTATGCGGTGCTGGTCATGAACCTCACGGTGCCCCTGATCGATCGGTGGACCCGACCGCGGGTGGTGGGCAATTGAGCACTGACACACATCGCGTGGTGGCCCTGGGATTCGGCCTCACCCTCGCCGCGGTCGTGTTCATTGCGCAGGCGTTGCTGGTGGAACCCACGCGCGAGCGCGAACGCCGCGCCGCCCTGCGTGAGCTCGCCGCCCTGGCCGACCCGGTCGCCTTCGACAACGATCCCTTCGCTGCCGTGCAAGACCTCAGCACACGCGCGCCCCTGCCGGGCCTGAACGCGACGCTCGTGCAAGCCATGCCCCTTCGCGCGGGCGGACGGCAGGTGGGGGTGGTGGTGGACGCGCGAGCGCGGGGCTACGTCGACGACGTAGTGCTGCGCGTCGCCTTCGCCACGGAAGGGCGAGTCCTCGGCACGCAAGTGCTGACGCAGCGCGAAACGGCCGGTCTCGGCCGCCGCCTCGTCGAGTCGAATTGGCTCGCGCAGTTCGATGCCCGTACACCGCACAGCGAGGACCCGCGCTGGCGCGTTCGACGCGACGGCGGCGAGGTGGACCAACTGACCGGCGCCACCACCACTTCGCGCGCCGCCCTGCACGCCCTCTTGCTCGCCGCCAGCGTCGAGCTTACGGACGCGACGCCATGAGGCGCCGACCCACTCCCTCGGGCTGGACGACCACCGTCTTCGCGATGGCCCCTCTGTGCATGCTCTCCGACAGCGCCCTGACGGGACTCGTCGTGGCGTTCATCGCCACCAGCACGCTGCTCGTGAGCCTCCCCCTGTCCAAGCTGGTGGCCGCGCGCTGGAGCGCCTTGCGCTTGCCTGGCACGAGCCTCATGGTCGCTGCCACCTGGGTCAGCGTGCTCGATCTGCTACTGCATTGGATGGCGCCGGAGTTGCGTGGAGCCCTAGGGCCCTACGCGCCCCTGGCGGTGGGCAGCTTCGCGCTGCTGGTCGCAACAGGGCGAGAACACGATCCCATTGCTGAGCCGAGCCGAGCGGCGCTGGCAGTGCCCCTCATCACCGGTGTCCTGCGCGAGCTGCTCGGCACTGGGCGCCTGCTGGG